>JANWXG010000289.1 GCA_025057335.1 bacterium
TGTCGTCTGTTTCCTTCATGCTGGGCGAACACTCTGAATGACAGAATCGGCTGGAGGGCGAGGCTCCTGCCGAGCCGTCAGCCCCCTCCCCACCTCCCCGTGAACGGGAAGGAGATAGCTTCCTCCCCGCGAGCGGGGAGGGCAAGGATGGGGGCTCACCTAGAAGTGCGCTCCCTAAGCATCCGAGTCGGAGGATAAGGCTCCTGCTGAGCCGTCCCCCGTGTCCTGCTGAGCCGAAGAGGCATCTCGTTTTTCTGTCCTGCTGAGCGACAGCGAAGCATCTGAGATTCTTCGCTCCGCTCAGAATGACAGGAGGCGCACTCACGTGCGCTACTACCAACATGGCGCCCGACAAACTGTTTAGCTCGTATTGAAGCACGTGAGTGCTTCTCCTTGACAAAAAGCATAGATTTCAGGATGACAAAAAGGCGCCCCGAATGGCGACGGTGCTAGGGGGCGCGGCTCCCGCCGAGCCGTCGCCCTGTCATGCTGAGCGTGAGCGAAACGTCTCGGAGATTCTTCGCTTCGCTCAGGATGACGAGAGGCGCACTGACGTGCGCCACTACCAGCACAACAGCTTGTAGTGAAGCACGTGAGTGCTTCAGGATGACAGGGGCGTTGACGTGCGCCACTGCCAACGCGGAACGCTCGGGCACGGCTCGTCGTGAAGCACGTCAGTGCTTCCCTTTTACAAAAAACAGGGACTTCAGAATGACAGGAGGCTGCAGGGCGCGGCTCCCGCCGAGCGGTTACGGCGCACTGAAGTGCGCGCTGCAAGCCACTCGCTTATAGTGCAGGCTTTAGCCTGCAAGGGCACACGAGAGCGGGAGGGCGCGGCTTCTGCTGAGACGCTTCCGGCGAGGCAAGAATGAAGAGCACGCCCTGCATGAAAGAAACGAGACAGACTCACAGGTCTCACTGGAGGGAGCAATATGGAAGACAAGCCGACGACTGATGAACTCCACACCAGTGGGCAATGGGAGCCACTGATTGTGGCGTTCTTCTGCAACTGGTGTACGTATACTGCAGCTGACCTGGCAGGAGTCTCCCGAATGGGCTACGACCCGAACGTGCGCGTGATTCGCGTGATGTGTTCGGGGCGGGTAGACCCGCAGTTCGTGCTGGACGCTTTCGCGCATGGCGCGGATGGGGTGCTGATTGGCGGATGTCACCCGGGAGATTGCCACTACGTGGAAGGCAACTACAAGACGCTACGGCGCTACCACCTGCTCAAACGGGTGCTGCGCGACCTGGGCATCGAGCCAGAGCGCTTGCGCCTGGAGTGGATAGCCGCTTCGGAGGGCGAGAAGGTGGCGAAGACCATCAACGAGATGGTGGAGCAGGTACGTGCGCTGGGACCTCTGCGCCTGTCGCGGCGGTTCAAGGAGTGGGATGCCGAGCTGGCGTCCCTGGAGGCGGAGGTACAACGGGGCGAGGAGGTGGCAGCCCATGTCTAGCAAGCCCAAAATCGCGTTCTACTGGTGCGCCTCCTGCGGCGGATGTGAAGAATCGATTGTCGACCTCGCGGAGGACATCCTGGAGGTGGCGCAGGCGGTAGATATCGTCTTCTGGCCTGTGGCGATGGACTTCAAGCGCAAGGATGTGGAGGAGATGCCCGACGGCTCCATCCTCGCCACGATGGTCAACGGCGCCATCCGCACCTCTGAGCAGGAGGAGATGGCGCGCCTGCTGCGCCGCAAGAGCCAGATTCTGATTGCCTATGGCGCGTGCGCTCACACAGGCGGCGTGCCCGGCCTGGCGAACCAGTTCAGTCGCGAGCAGATTCTGCGCTATGTGTATGAGGAGGCGCCCACCGTCGTCAACCCAGATGGCGTGCGCCCTCAGCCGCGCCATCGGTACAACGGCACAGCACTGACGCTGCCTGAGTTTCGGGGGCTGGTGCGCAGTCTGGACCAGGTGGTGGAGGTAGACTACTACTTGCCTGGCTGTCCGCCCACGCCGAAGCTGCTGAAGCAGGCTATCCAGACGCTGCTGTCGGGCAACCTGCCGCCGAAGGGCACGGTGCTGGCGCCCGACACGGCGCAGTGCGATGGATGCCCGCGCAAGGAGACCAAACCAACAGAACTGCACATCAGCGAGTTCAAACGCCCGCATTGGACGCAGATAGACCCCCACCTCTGCTTCCTAGCGCAGGGCATCCTCTGCATGGGACCTGCCACCCGTTCGGGCTGCGAGGCGCAGTGTATTCGAGGTAACATGCCCTGCACGGGCTGCTTC
>JANWXG010000028.1 GCA_025057335.1 bacterium
CTCGCGCCACCAGCGAGTGCGCTTTTCAAAGGCTTCGGGAGACTCCCCAGAGGTTTGTGCGACAGTGGCGCATGAAGCGGCGAAAACGAGCACGATACACAGTAAGAAGCGGCGCATTGGGTCATGACCTCCTCACATCACTTCTGCCGGTTTGCTCACTGTATGATTCGCGCTTTCTCGTCTCGTTCCCTCAGAAGAGGGGCGTTCTCCCGAAAAGCGGGGTTCTCGCTGAACGGCTCTGCTCCTCATTTCGGGGAGTCAAAGGCAGGGTTATTCGGCTCCCCAGAAGTGATGCTTCCCTGATGCGCTCGCGACTAAGCTCCTTCCACCAGCTCCCGCACTGCCGACGTGAGACCTAGCAGCGTCGGCTCGTCGTGTGCCTCGATGTAACACCGTATCAGAGGCTCCGTGCCCGAAGGGCGCACTAGCACCCAGGCATCATTTTCCAACAGCAGCTTCACTCCATCTATCGAGTTTACTCCTGCCACGTGTAGACCGTTGAGATGGGCAGGCGGTTCCTCGCGGAAGCGACGCAGCAGTTCGCGCTTGGCGTGTTCTTCCACATGCAGGTCGATGCGCCGAGTATGATACTCACCTGTCTGCTGCGCCACTTGCGCCAGCGCCTGTTTCAGCGTGATGCCCTCCCGTGCTACCATTTCCGCCATCAGCAGGTCGGCAAGGATGCCGTCCTTTTCCGGGATGTGCCCGACGATGCTCAGTCCACCGCTCTCCTCCCCGCCAACCAACGCGCCTGTGCGTGCCATCGTGCTGCCTACCCACTTGAACCCGACAGGCGTCTCGTGCACGGTGATGTTGCCGTAACTACGGGCAAGGGCATCCAGCTGATGGGTTGTCGCGACGGTGCGCACGGCGTGTCCGCTGGTCGGGTGGTGCTTGCGCAGTAGGTACCACAGCGTCAGCACAATCACCTGATTCGCCGTGACCATCTCGCCGTCGGCGTCCACTACGCCGAAGCGGTCGGCATCGCCATCCGTTGCCAGCCCGAGGTGCGCTCCTGTGGCTCGCACGCGCTCGCTCAACAGTTGTAAGTTCTGCGGGTTCGGGTCGGGCAATGAGCCGCCGAAAGCGGGGTTGCGCTCGCCTTTGATGGTTTCCACCTGCGCTCCCACTTCGCACAGGAAGCCGTCCACATAGCCCCGTCCCGTCGCGTATAGTGGGTCGAACACCACCTTCAGCGTAGACAGCGCGCGCGTATCCAGCAACTGATGCAGGTGAGCGAAGTAGTCGGGGCGCGGGTCTACTTTCTGCTTGAGCGCAGGGTTGCCGTCTCGGCGAACCGACTCTGGGTGTTTCTGGCAGTAAGCAATTTGCTCCTCGATGGCGTCGGTAGTCTCGGGCAAGGCAGGGTGGCATTGCTCAGGGATGAACTTGATTCCGTTATAGTGGGGTGGGTTGTGTGAGGCAGTCAGCATGACTGCTCCCGCCAGTCCCCTTGCTCGAACCATGTAGACCGTAACGGGCGTGGGGGTATCGCGTTCGGTGACCAGCGCGGGGATGCCGTTAGCAGTCAACACGTCCGCCACTGTCTCGGCGAACAGGTCAGAGAGCAAGCGGGCATCGTAGCCGACCACGATGCCGCGCTCGGCGTGCCCTTGCGCCTTTACGTAGTTGGCAATCGCTTGCGCTACCAGCGCCACGTTGTCGAAGGTGAACTCGCGCGCCATCACCGCGCGCCAACCGTCCGTGCCGAATTTGATGCTCGTGCTCACCGTCTCACCTCACCGTGCGTATTGTCGGGCTGAATCACCGCGTGTCTAGCCTACCATCGCGTGGGAGCGTGGCGGTTTCACCTGCAACACCTCCCGTGCTGCCTGCAATACGTCCTCTTCCTTCACCGCGTATAGATGCTGGTGTATCACATCGAGGGTTGGACGCGCCCCGTCGGGCAGCGGTACTGTCAGCGCTCGGTGGAAATCGTGATTGTGCGCCCACCGAGTGAGCTTGTGCGGTGCGAATACCGCTACTGTGGGCGTACCCAGAGCTACCGCTGCGTGCATCATGCCTGTGTCGTTGCCCAGCAACAGGTCTACCTCTGCCAGCAGCGCCAGCGCCTCACGCAGGCTGGTACGTCCTACTAAGTTCAGCGCCCCGTCTTTCAGGGCAGATGCTACTTGCTCCGCGACGTCCATCTCGCTGCTGGCTCCCAACAGCACGATTTGGAAGCCATTATCCCTCTGCAGCTGCTGCGCCACCCAGATGAACCCCTCTGTGCGCCAGCGCTTGACATACGGGTCGTTGGCGCCAGGCTGCACCAGCAGAATCGGGCGATTCAGGTCTATCCCCTCCTCAGCAAGGCGTTTGCGAATCGCTTGTCGCTCTTCAGGGGTCACCCAGAGTTCCAGATGGGTGCCTTGAGCAGGTGCGCCACACGCCTCTGCCACGTCCAGCAGGTGCAATATCTCGTGTTTCGGAGGTTCATAAGGCACCCGTTTGGTCAGCAGAAACCCTCGGTGTTCGGTGTCGAACCCTACTCGCTCGGGAATCCGCGCCATGAACGCCAGTACCGCGCTGCTGAACGAGCGGTTGAACAGTACCGCTAAGTCATACCGCTTGCGCCGCAGCACACGCCACATCTCCAAGTCTACACGCCGGCGCACCGCAACGGAACGCGCCAGATACTCATGCACGTAGGGACAACCGCGCAGCAGCTCTCCTGCAGCTGGGTTGGATAATAGGGTCACGTGCGCTTGCGGGTAACGCTTCGCCAGCGCGCGCATGGCAGGCACCGCTACGATAGTATCACCCAAGTAGCGCGACTTGGTCACAATCAGAATACGCTTGGGGTCAGACACGGCTCGTCACCTCCGACAGAGTGCGTTCTAGCATCTGCATCACCTCTGTCACGGTAATCCTGTCCATACAGTCAGAGTGCTCACGGCGTGGCTGAGCTTGACAGATAGGACACTCGTGTTTGTGTGTGAGGAGGCGATGCTCCTGCCCGTAGGGCGAGGTACGTAGGTGGTTGGTAGGTCCATACAACCCGATGACTGGTCTACCTAGCGCCACCGAGATGTGCGCGGACCCCGTGTCCGCGCACAGGTGTACCGCACTGCGTCGCAGTAGGGCAGCCAGCTCCTTCAGGTTCGTCCTGCCCACCATGTCCACAAAGGGGGCGTTCGTCTGACGGCGAATCTCTTGAACTAGTGGGCGGTCTGCTCGGCTTCCCACCAGCACAACAGGCAGCCCGTATCGGCGATGAATGTGGCTAATCACTTCCGCCCATCGCTCCATCCGCCACCTTTTGTACGGCTGACCTGCTGAAGGGTTGATAGAAAGAAACCCCTCTGGCGTTGAGATGCCCTCTTGTTTGAGCAGCGTCAGAACCTTCTCGTCCGCCTCTGGAGGGATATACAGTGGAAACTCGACCGGTTCTGTCTCCGCGCCTAAAAAACGCGCCACGTCCAGATACTCCTGCACCGCATGCACACTAGTTGGCTCCTTGGGCACTACGCGGTTGAACAGCCATGCACCCTCTCGTTGCCAGTGGTAGCCGATACGGAGGGGAGCACCCGTCAACCACGCTACGACGGCGCTTTTGAGCAGTCCCTGTAGGTCTAAGGTGAGCTGGAAGTGGCGCGAACGCAGCGTGTTCAGAAGGCGACGCACATCTTGCCACGTGCGGGGGTGCCAGGCGCCGTGACGCCACGCTTTGCCTGGGACAGGAATCACTTCGTGTAGATACGGGTTCCCCGTGACCATTTCGGCGCAGCGCTCCTCCACAATCCAAGTGAGCTGCAGATGGGGGAACGTGCGTTTGAGAGCAGCAGACACGGGCAAGGCATGTACCACATCTCCGATGGAGGTCAGCTTCACAATCGCGACGCGCTGAACCTGATGCATGTCAACTGGTGACGCTCGTCGCATACACCTCCTCCGGTGGACGGGTTTTCCAGCGGTTATGCAGCCACAGCCATTGCGCAGGGTGTTTGCGTATCTGCTGCTCGATGAGGGCGGTGAGGCGGGTCATGATGTCCAGCACATCTCGCTCTTTGTTCCCTGACGGTTGCGCTACCAGCGGAGGCAACATCTCGAACAGATAGGTGTTATCGGGCTGGCGCGTGCAGAACACGGGGAGAAGGGGTGCGCCACTACGCAGCGCCAGCAGGGCGGGACCTGCTACTGTGCCCGCGAGCCTGCCGAAGAAGGGGACGAACAGGTCGCCTGCGTTCTGGTCAGGCAACAGCGCCACCAGCTCATTGCGTCGCAACGCCTGCAACACAGGGCGTACCGCCTGTCCTCGGGGGATCACGCGGTAACCGCCGCGCTCGCGCAGCCGGTTGACTAGTAACGTGGTCGCTCCGTCATCCGCGTCGCGCGCCACCACGTTGAGCCTATACCCCTTGCATTGCGTCAGGTAGCGCGCGGCGATTTCCCAGTTGCCGTAGTGGGCGGTGATGATCAGCGTGCCTCTGCCCTGCTGCACGCACCACTGCAAATGCTCCTCGCCCACCAGCCTGACCATACGCCGCAGGTCGTCAGGCGAAAAGCCGTCGCCACGCAGAAACTCCAGTAGCGACTTCGCGAAGTGGACGAACACCTGTTGCACTAAATGCAGGCGTTGTTGCGGGGAGAGTTTGTCGCCAAAAGCCATCTGCAGATTCTGTTCTGCTACCCGACGATAGCGTCGGGAAAGCCAGTACGCCATCCTGCCCAGCCGCTCACCGACCCAGTAGAGGAGCGGCAGGGGCGCACGCTTCGCCAAGTGGTGCAACGTAAATAGACCCGCACGCCCTAGCAATCCGCTCAGACGCTTGAGCCACCTGACTTGTCCACGCGCCACACCGGTTGCAGGTGGACGATTTCGACCGTTTCCCTCACTCATTCTGCGTATTATGATACCTTCTTCGGGACGAAACGGCAAGGGTAAAGGAGTTTGGGGGAGCGATGACGAACACAGCATCCACTACATATTTTGTTGGAAGGAGGTTTCCATGAGAAAGGCTCTGCTGTTCGCTATTTACCTGGCTTGTGCGCTGCCTCTCTCAGCTCAAGTGACCACCCTGCCCTCGCGCAGCGGCACCATCCTCGGGCCGACGGGGTTGTTCAGCGTGCCAACAGCCGATGTGCTGACCGCACGCAAGTTCCAGATAGGCACGCACTTTGGACGTGACCTGAGCACGGTAGCGCTCAATGCCGGTTTTGCCAACTTTGTGGAGCTGGGGGTGAGCTACTTAGACCGCGACGATGCCGACAACCGCACCATCGCGAACGCCAAGGTGCAGTTCATCCCGACGGGCTTTGAGAACCTGAAAATCGGCGTGGGAGTGATTGACGTGGCGAAGGCGGTAGAGCGAACAGGATACATCATGTTGACCACTCGTGCTAAAGTGCCTCCATCGGTGGAAGACACCATGTCGCAGCTGATTCTGCACGCAGGATATGGCACAGGCTTGTTCCGGGAGAAGATTATCGGCGGAGCAGAAGGTGTTCTCAACGCGAAGTGGCGAGTGTTGATCGAGTACGATGGAGACAATGTGAACGGCGGCTTGCGCTATAGCCACGATGAGAATCTGCGCTTACAGGCGGGCGTTCTGCGCAACCAGCTCTTCTTCAGCGCAGGCTACACACTGGAGTTCTGAGCAAACGCCGTTGTCTGTAGGGATAGCATGGCGCCCTCTTCCCCGCGCAGGGGGATGAACGGGGGGAAAGACGGCGGGATTGGAGGTCGGTAGCTCATGCCTGCTTCCGCTCCGATGGTGCTGCACTTGCCCGTCTTCGAAGGACCTTTAGACCTGTTGCTGCACCTAGTACGCGAAAACAAAGTCTCTCTTACCGACATCCCGATCGCGCTCATCACCGACCAATATCTGCAGTATCTGCGTCTAATGGAGGAGCTCGATCTGGAGATTGCCAGCGAGTTTCTGGTGATGGCGGCGACGCTGTTGGAGATGAAGTCGCGCATGTTGCTGCCGCGCCCGCCGCGTTCCGATGACGGAGAGGAAGAGGACGACCCCCGCGCGGAGCTGGTTGCCCGTCTGGTGGAGTATCAACAGTATAAAGCGCTAGTAGAGACACTGCAGACGTGGGAAGCGGAACGCAGGCGATGGTTCTTCCGCAGCCCAGACGCTCCGTTGCCTGACTACGAGTTACCCATCCCTCTGGGCGAGCTGACGCCGCAGCATCTGCTGCGGGCGCTGGAGCGGTTGCTGGCGGAGGCAGTGGACACCCTACCGCCAGCTGTTCTCATCCCGCGCAAAAAGCTCTCCCTGCGCCTGAAGATCGTAGAGGTGTGGAGACGTTTGCGAGCGGCGCAGGGGGGACTGCGTTTTGAAGACCTCCTGGAGACCCCCTTCACTCGTTGGGAGGTGCTGCTCACTTTCCTAGCGGTGCTGGAACTGATGCGCCAGGGGCGGGTGACCGCAAAGCAGGAGACCCCGTTTGGCCAGATCCTCCTGTGGGCGCAGGGGGAGGCCGAGAATGGATAGCCTGCAGCTGAGCCGTGCCCTAGAATGCGTCTTGTTTGTGGCAACGGAGCCAGTGCCGATGAGGACGCTGGTGGAAGTCTTGCAGGTAGATGAGGGGCAGGTACAGTCCGCCCTGTGTGCGCTGGAAGAGCGGTTGCTTTCGAGCGGACTGCAGCTGGTGCAGCTAGCAGGAGGTTATCAGCTGTGCACGCGCCCAGAGTTCGCGGAGGTGGTCGGTCGGTATCTGCAGCCGCAGCCCAGCAAACTTTCGCGCGCCGCACTAGAGACTGTCGCCATCATCGCCTATCGCCAGCCTATCACGTTGCCCGAAATCGAAGCGATACGTGGGGTACAATCTGATGCGGTCATCCGCACTCTGTTGCAGCGCGGACTGATACAAGAGGTCGGGCGCAAACAGGCTGCAGGGCGTCCCGTGCTCTACGGCACGACCCCACAGTTCCTGCACTACTTCGGGCTCAACTCCTTAGAGGAGCTACCGGAACTGGAGGAACTGCACCCCTCCGAGGGGAATCAGCCGGGTGTGACGCATGTGGACGAAGGCGCCTCGCCATCCGAAGCAGGAGGAACAGCAGGGACGTGCGACAAGCCATAATTCTCTGCCTTATCTGGTGTCTGACGGGCGTGGCGTACGCCCTCCCGCCGCCGGTACTGAAGGCGAAGTCCGCCATCGTGGTCGATGCAGAAACAGGTCAGGTGTTGTACGAGCTACGAGCGGATGAGCGTCGCCCGATGGCGAGCACGACGAAGATGATGACCGCGATACTGCTCATCGAGCGGGGCAACCTAGACGACCTGGTGGTAGCAACGGAGAACGCGATACACACGCGCTATGCCAATCTCAACATGACCCCAGGTGAGACCATCCCCCTGCGCGACCTGCTTTATGCCATTCTGCTCCGCTCGTCCAACGACGGCAGTGTGGCGGCGGCGGAGTACTTGTGCGGCACGGAGGAGCGGTTCGTGCAGCTGATGAACGAAAAGGCGCAGGAGCTGGGCTTAACCAACACACACTTCGCCAACCCGCACGGTCTAGACCATCCCGAGCACTACTCGACCGCGCGTGACCTAGCGACACTAGCGCGCTACTGCATCCAGAACCCCGTGTTCAACGAAATCGTGCGCACGCGCCGGGTGCGCATCCTGCGCTCGGTCAATCAGCAGGACGTGATAGTGACCGCCCGCGCGAAGGTGCTGAAATACCTTGCGGGAGCAGACGGCATCAAATCAGGCTATACCGCGAAGGCGGGTAGATGTTTTGTGGGCTCTGTGACGCGGGACGGTTGGCGACTGATTTCGGTAGTGCTGGGCAGCACGGACGCCGACAGCGACACGCGCGCGCTCATCGAGTGGGCATACAAGCAATATACGCGCATCGACCTAGCGAAGGCAGGGGGCACGGTGGGCGCAGTGCAGGTGGACGGTGCGGAACCCGAATCGGTGCCCGTGGTAGCTTCGGCTCCGCTGCGTGTCATCGTGCCTAGGCGGTGGGAGGACGAGGTGAAACCAGTGCTGCACCTCACCCCTGTCCATCCGCCGATTGAGCGTGGGCAGCCGCTGGGCGAGCTGCGCGCCGTGCTGCGCGGTAAGGTGGTGGCGAAAGTGCCCGTCGCCGCCGCTGTAGAGGCGAGAGTGGTGACGGGAAGCGCTCTGACTGTGTGGATGGTTCTCGGCGGGATAGCTTGGCTTGTCAGCTACTACGCGAGGCGGGGACTGCTGATGGGCTACCGCCGAGCGGGGAACGTGCGCCGTTCGGGTATCATGAGGAGGGAGGAGTAGAGATGGAGCAGTGGCAGAGCAAGATGGAACGGCTGACCGCCATCCTGCGAGAGATGGGCAGCGTGGCGGTGGGATACTCGGGTGGCGTGGACAGCACCCTGCTGATGCATACGGCGCATGAGGTGCTGGGCGAACGCGCTCTGGCGGTGATTGGCGACTCGGAAGCCTTCCCTGCGGGCGAGATTGAGCAGGCATGCCAGCTGGCGCAGCAGCGCGGCTGGCGCTACGTGGTGGTGCGCACACACGAGCTGAGCAATCCGCACTTTCGCGTGAACAACCCCGACCGCTGCTACCACTGTAAGACGGAGCTTTTCAGTGTGATGCGCCAAGTGGCGGACGAGCACGGCATCCGGTGGATTGCGGACGGCTCGCACGCAGGCGACGAGGGCGACTACCGCCCCGGGATGCGCGCAGCGGCGGAGCTGGGCGTGCGCAGCCCCCTGCGCGAGGCAGGCTTCACGAAGGAAGAAATCCGTCAGGCGGCTCGGGCAGCGGGACTGCCCAACTGGGATAAGCCTTCGTTTGCATGTCTCTCCTCGCGCTTCCCCTACGGCACGGTCATCACCCCCGAACTGCTGGCGCAGGTGGACGCGGCAGAGCGGTGTCTGCGCGAGCTGGGCTTTCGGCAGTTTCGCGTGCGCCATCACGACACCATCGCGCGTATTGAGGTGGAAAGGGCAGACCTGGTGCGCGTGGTGGAGCTGGCAGACATCATCGTGGCGCGGTTTCGAGAGATTGGCTACCTGTATGTGACTCTGGACCTAGCAGGCTACCGCACAGGGAGCCTGAACGAGCCCCTGCGCCGACAGGGGCTGATCCCCGCCAGCGCCGTGGAGGTGAAGACGAGTGGACGTTAAGGCGCTACAGGAGCTGCTGCAGGCAGTTCGGGAGGGCAAGCTGTCAGTGGACGATGCGCTGCAGCGCTTACGCGCTCTGCCCTACGAGAACCTGGAGTTTGCCCGTGTGGACACCCACCGCGCCCTGCGCAAGGGCTTCCCCGAGGTGGTTTTCTGTCAGGGGAAGACGCCCGAACAGGTGCTGGCGATTCTGGAGAGGCTGAGCGAGCTACATCGCAAGGTGCTGGCGACGCGAGCTGCCCCCGACCTAGCGAGGCAGGTGCAGGAGCGTTTTCCTCAGGCGCGCTACCATGAGGCGGCGCGCATCCTTGTGCTCGGCGAAGGGGAGGCAACAGTGCGCCCACCGCAAGACCGCTATGTGCTGGTAGTGGCGGCGGGCACTTCCGACCTGCCCGTTGCGGAGGAGGCTGCGGTGACCGCTGCGGAGATGGGCAGCCGAGTGGAGAGGCTCTACGACGTGGGAGTGGCGGGGCTACATCGCCTGCTGTCCCAGTCCGAGAAGCTGTTCTCGGCGCAGGTGTTAGTGGTGGTGGCAGGGATGGAGGGAGCGCTGCCCAGCGTGGTAGGCGGGCTGGTGAGCCGTCCCGTGATTGCTGTGCCCACCAGTGTGGGCTACGGCGCGCACTTTGGCGGGCTGGCGCCGCTGCTGACCATGCTTAACTCGTGTGCGCCCGGCGTGGCGGTGGTGAACATCGACAACGGCTTCGGAGCGGGCTATCTGGCGCATCTTATTAACTGCGGTTGACCGAAGGCGCCTATAAGGGGCATGCCCCGTTATCAGAGCCTTCCCTCTCTGAAGAATAGCTCGCACAGACAAGGTTGCCCTTGCGTCGGCGACCGTTCTACCACCTTATCGCCCGGATAGCGCCCTGTCCGAACATCCGCCTTATCGCCTGTGCTTCCACATTGTCCTCCGCCGTGTAGCGCAGACGATAAGGCGTGATGCGCTCCGTGCAAGTGAGCCACGCCTCCCCCTGTACACCGCCCCATTCCGCTGTCCCCCCGTCTGGCAGCGTGACAGGAAGGGGCAGGGCAAGGAGGCGCATCTCCTCAGGCTCGCGACCGCGCTCCATCCGCTGCTGACGGTCATACAGGCGCATTAGCAGTGCAAGATACTCCGGTAGCCAGCGGCGGTAAAATGGGGTATCGGGGATGTATAGGGTCAACCGCCGATAGGTTGCCGTGAGCCAGCGCGTGTTCATCTCAGGATTTCTGGCGTGGAGGGTGACCACCTGGTTCGCCATCAGACGGAAGTGCAGGGAGGAGCCGTCGCGGGATTGCGGAGGGGGCGAGAGAGTCGTAATCTCGCCCGTGCCCTCTGGCAGGTGCACACTGACCTCCGTTCCCTCGGGCAGTGTGCCCAGTGGGGAAAGCGAGCGAAAATGGAACCGTTCTCTGTATTCGGAGGCATGGCGGGTCATCGGCACATTGTATGCGGCGTCGGGCCAGCGGAAGCGCGCGGTTGCCTGCTCGCCCGTCGGCTGAAGCAGGAGCACCTGTGCATGGCGCAACTCCAGCTGGGAAAGATACTCGTACACGGGCGGCAGCAGGGAGTATCGCGCCCCCTCCACCTGCAGTCCCTCCGCCGTGAAAGGCACGGGCAAGGTTGCCGCCCCTGACACTGTGACCTCTACCTCAGCAGAGCCATCCTGATGCAGGCGATACGTCCACTGTTGCGCTAAGGGCGCGGGTTTCTCACGCGAGAGCGACAGGCTGACTGCGACGTGAAACGCCCCCTCGACGCCATCATGTGTGCTGTCGTGTTCTATCCGCAGGCGATATTCGCCAGAGGGTAGCCGACACTCCAGCCGAGGGAACCGCTGTGGCTCAGGCGTGGGAAAGTGCCACACGGTCTGCCAACCCTCTCTCTCCTTGCGTTGCAGCGATGCCCGTACCGCCAGACCGCGCGTATCGACGCATCCCACCAGCCACCAGTCAGAGCGTTCGCGCGGCACCACGAAGTGCAGTTCACCTGTCTGCCCCCTTGAGGAGGGCAAAGGCGGCTTCAGCTGTAGCCGCCAGACGCCTGCTGCTAGTGCATCGATGTCTGGGGTGGGCGGAGGCGGGGACGGCAGGCGATATTCCCATTCTGGGCGGTTGCCGTCCAGCAGGCGGTACAGCTCAGCGATGCGTTCCTTCGCCTGTCGGCGCAGAGGCGGTTCGGCGCGGGAGACCTCTACCAGACGCTTCCACGCTTGCAGCTCCAGCCTCTCTCTGCCCGCCACACGCGCCATCTGCGCACGCAGCTGGTATATGCGCGGATGGGTCTCGTCCAGCTTCTGGGCGACTGTCAGCCGTTCGGCAGCCTCGCTCTCCCTGCCTGCTTGCCAGAGCCGTTCTGCTTCACGCACCAGTCTGTCTGCCTGGGCAGAGGGAGCGGATAGGGCGCGCCGTCCCTGCACAGTGTCGCGGCTGTGTGCAAAGAGGGAACTGAGCAGCAGAAAGAGCGCGCTGCAAAATGCCAGAGAGAGGCGGAGGGAGCTCCTGCCGCTTCCAGCTCTGCCCTGTGCAGAGGGGAGCAGACCTCTACCTACTCCAGAAACACGGGTTGTGTCCATGCGAACCTCTCTCCCTCGCCGACTGCTTCCACACGAGCGTAGCCCTCCGCCTTACTCAGCGAAAAAGTCGCCCGAGCGCCGTGCGCCTGTTCTACCACCCGCCCATGCAACGAGATAAGGCGTATTTCGCGCGCGTCTCTCGTGCTCACCCGAAAGTAACCGTCTTCCACCACAATCTCCTCGATGACCACGCCTGTGGAGGCGTAGAACCTTCCTGTCTTCAGCGCCTCCAGCACCGCCTCTTGGCTTCGCTCCCGCGCGTGCACAGCGTTCCAGGCGGAGCCTATCTGCTTCACCCAGTGAGTATCCTCGTTTGCATAGCCCCACACCTGCTTGCCTGCGGAGAGCAGCCGGTCCCAGCGGTCGAGCGCGTAGGGGCTCCCCTGTAGATACTCGATCACGTTGTTGTAGATTTCGATACCGTGATAGCGTTCCAGGTGGAGCAGCTGCGAGTCGCGCCAGTGCTCCCTGCTTTCGCCCCAGTTGGGATGATTGAGGATAACCAGCCCGCCCGCCTGCACGGTAAGGTCGATGACTGACTGGTAGCTGAGGTCCAGGGGTAGGGTAGAGGTGACGTGGATGCGCAAGAGGTGCTGTTGGGCGCTGTGTTCCACGCCCGACAGGAACAGAATCGGCGGCACGCTCCCTTCGTGAGGCTGTGCGATGAGGTCGTGGTCGGTGAGCGCGGCGAAGTCGTAGCCGCGTTGTGCGAACGCCTCCAGCGTGTCTTCGGGAGACAGCTCCCCGTCGCTCAGGGTGGTATGGGCGTGCAGGTTGCCTCTGAGCCAGAGCGGGCAGCGTTGTGCATATGGATTGTATCGTATCGGCATAGTTCTCGCAGAAAAAGGCGCGTGCGAGCCGCACTTTGAGCCGTGCCTCCTCAGGTCGCACGCTTGCGCACACAGATTCGCCGAAAGAGCGGAAGCTTCCTGTGTGCTCGACGACTCTGAGCAACTGATACTACATGGTATAATAGCTGTGCTATGGACACGCTACAGATGGGCATATTTGAAGTCGACGAGTGGCAGGCGCAGTATCTGCGGGAAGGGCTACAGCGACTGGGCATTGCCGACAGGGTGCAGCTGGACTTCGTGCCCCGTCCGCTCGCCCCTGAGGGCTGTGCGCGTTGTGCCGACTACGATGCTATCGCCATTTTCATTGGTACGAAGGTGAGCCGTGCCACAGTAGAGGCGTTGCCTCGGCTGCGTCTGATACTCACGATGTCCACAGGCTACGACCACATCGACCTCGACGCCTGTCGCGAGCGCGGCGTGACGGTGTGTCACGTGCCGCACTACGGGGAGAACACAGTCGCGGAGCATACCTTCGCTCTCATCCTGTCGCTGTCGCGCAAGCTGCACGCCGCCTATTTCCAGAGCCTACGAGGTGAGTATCAGGCGCGCGCCTTGCAAGGGTTCGACCTCTATGGCAAGACGCTGGGCGTCATCGGAGCGGGCAACATCGGCTTGCATGTCATCCGTATCGCGCGCGGATTCGGTATGAGGGTGCTCGCCTTCGATACCCGTCCGCAGCGTCTGCTGGCGGACGTGCTGGGGTTCACCTACACCGACATGGACACCCTGCTACGCGAGTCGGACATCGTGACGCTGCACGTGCCCGCGACCAAGGCAACCTACCACCTGATTAACCGCGAGACCTTGAGCAAGATGAAGCGTGGCGCGCTGCTCATCAACACGGCGCGTGGCTCAGTGGTGGATACAGAGGCGCTGTTGTGGGCGCTGGAGGAGGGCATTCTCGCAGGGGCAGGGCTGGATGTTATCGAGGGCGAGGAGTATATCACAGAGGAGAGCCAGCTCCTCAAAATCCCCCTCGCCGAGCAGACGCTGAAACAGCTAGTGCAGGCGCAGGCTTTGCTACGGCGCGAAAACGTGGTGTTCACCCCGCACATCGCCTTCAATAGCCGGGAAGCGGTAGAGCGGATTCTGGATACGACGCTAGAGAACCTGCACGCCTTCTTGCGTGGCGCTCCGCAGAACGTGGTAGCAGGGTAGCGTACGTAGCAGAGCAGCGCATATGTGTTCTTCGTAGCGCCGCGGCAATGCCCTCTTACCTCCATCGCAACGGCTGTGTCTCCTCTGTAGAATCGCGCTCTACTGTGACCACTGATGGACGCGACAGAGCGCGTCCCTCCAATCTGCGCAAACAGGTTTTGGAGGGTCACGCTCCGTCGTGACCACTGATGGACGCGACAGAGCGCGTCCCTCCAGACAGTGATGATGGCGGACGCAACGGGGCGCGCTCCTTCAAGGGGAAAGCCTGCGAGGAGGAGAAGGGTTCTGCCCAGCAGAGCCAGTGGTAGTGAAGCACGTGAGTGCTTCCTGTGGAGGGCGAGGCTCCAGCCGAGCCGTCCTCTCTGTCATGCTGAGCCGCAGGCGAAGTATCTCGTTTTTCTGTCATGCTGAGCGACAGCGAAGCATCTGAGTTTCTTCGCTTCGCTCAGAATGACAACGAGGCGCACTGACGTGCGTGACTGTCATTCTGAGCGCTAGCGAAGAATCTCATCCTCCCCGTCATGCTGAACAGAGTGAAGCATCTGAGAGATTCTTCTGCGCTCAGAATGACAACGAGGCGAGGGCATCTTCGCTGCGTTCGTTTGTGTTTACTGTATCAAAGGTAGGAAGTGAAAGATATACTGTCCTGATGAGGAAATATCGTCTCGTCACAGCCAGCAGCATCTGACCACAGTGCGCAGAACAACGCTTACTCTTCCCGCAGCAGCCGCTCGACGTCCCGCACTAGCTGGCGTACCTGCTCTAGGTCCAGTCCGCTGTAGTAGCCGCGAATCCGTCCCTCCCTATCCACGAGCACCAGCTTCTCGCTGTGGATGAAGTCGTGCTTGGTGCCCTGAATGTACTCGGGGGTATCTTCTGCCGCCAGCTTGAAGCCCTTTCGTGCCAAACGGTAGATATCCGCCTTGCTACCCGTGACGAACGTCCACGTGTCGGGCGAGGCTCCCTTCGTCCGCGCGTATTCAGCCAGCACTTGCGGAGTGTCGTGTTCGGGGTCTACCGTGAACGACACGAGGCGTACCTGCGGTCGGTCTTTCAGTGCTGCGTACACCTCTGTGGCGACGTTCTCCTGCATGATGGGGCAGATGCTGCGACAGGTCGTGAAGAAGAAGTTTGCCACCCACACTTTGCCACGCAGGTCATCTAGGCTAATCGGCTCCCCTGTGTGCGCGGTCAGCTGGAACGGGGGCAACGTGCCGTAAACGGGCAAAGATTGCGCGGGAACCAGCTCCACCTTCGCCCGACGCGAGTGCACGTAAGACACAATCAGCAGCAACACTGCGGCTATCAGCACTCCCCAGCTGGCAATCCGAATCGCCCAGCGCATAGCACACCCCTCCTCAGCGCGTGAGAATCATCAGGGTAAACCACAATGGCAGATAACCCAGCGAAGTAAACATCACCTGCAACGCGGAGCGGGCATCGCGCTCCAGCAGGAAGCGGAACACAACGCGGGTCATCCACACTCCCAGCCCCAGCGCTCCCAACGCATACCACACCGTTCGCCAGGCGGCGAACACTGGCACAAGGCTCACCAGCAAGAGCAACACTGACGTCGCCAGCATGGCTATGCCGACGCGTCTCCCTTCGTCATCGTCGAAAGGCACCAGTCGAAAGCCCGCCTGCCAATAGTCCTGCCGATATTTCCAAGCAATCGCCCAGAAGTGCGGAAACTGCCACAGGAACTGCACGGCGAACAGCAACCCCGCCTCCCAGCCCAGCCTGCCGTCCACCGCCGTCCAGCCCATCACGGGCGGTATCGCTCCAGGGACCGCGCCAATCACCGTACACCAGGCGGTGTACCGCTTGGAGGGGGTATACAGTAGCACATAGGTCAGCAGGGCAAAGGCTCCTAGCAGGGCAGTCAGCGGGTTGGTTCCATACCAGAGGATAAACACCCCCAATACACCCCAGAGGGTGCTTACTGTTGCCGCCTCCACAGGCGATATCTTGCCGCTGGGTATCGGGCGTTTCGCTGTGCGCGCCATTCGCGCATCGTAGCGCCACTCCAGCACCTGATTCCAGCCGTTCGCCGACGCCACTACCAGCCACACCCCCACCGCCGTCGCCAGAAACTGCCAGAGCGAGAAGGATTGCGCAGGCAGCCACATCGATGCGAGTGCCGACAGCCACACCAGCAGCGTCACGCGCGGCTTACTGAGCTGCCAGAGGGCAGAAAGCCGCAGCGGCAATAGCGACGACCAAGGGGTCGCGAATGTCACCGTGTCACCTGTTGTCACCGCGTAGGGTTTCACTCGGCATCTCCTGTGATTGCTTCCTGAAGTGCTTCCCCGCTCCTACCTGTCGGTGCAGCTCGGCGCTGATAAAGCGTCTCTGGAGCGGACGAACGACGGGAGGCTTCGCCACGCCCAGATGAAGCGAGTTTGAGAAATATTTATCAAACCTAATTATACTGGTCTACGAGAAGTGAGTCAAGAGGGCAAGAGCGTGCTCGCAAAATGGGGGTTATCGAACACTCCAACTCAGCAGAGGCGAGTACTGCACAAAGGGCTGACCCTAGAGACGATACGCAGCACTTTCCCGCGGTTGGAATCGGGCGAGATTGTGCATCGCACGGTTCCCCCGCCGACTGGCACTAGTCCCCCACAAGATATCCTTCGCATTCACGGTTTGCCCAACCCCTCAGAACCTGAGGTCTACCATCCGCTGTAGAGCGCCCAACCAATCCAGCCGTGCTCGCCCGGTTGCAGGCGAAACTCGCGCTGGTCACTGCCCCGGCGTTCCCGCGCTTTCACCGCATACGTCTCGCCGAAGGCGATTTCGCGCACGCCCATTAGGCAGACCGAGGCGTTGTCGATATCGAACAGCGGGCGTGTATCGCTGGCGGGAACGCCTGGTCCGTAAATGAAAGTGCCAAGAATCTCCGTCTTGCCGCCACGTTCGGTTCGCACGCGCACGCCTGCCCCCTCGCACTTCATGCCCAGCACCCACAGGTTGGCGCCAGCGTTGCGCACCAGACCAATGTCGTCTGTTCCCTCAGGGTTCAGCTGGCGCGCCCACAGGCTCTGTCCACGCTGGCGCAGATCTATATGCGAGGGGCAGTTGGTCATGAAGATGTCTCCGCGCCCGTTGCCCACTACCTTTAGGTCGCAGCTCTCCAGCACCAGCGTGCGAGTGCGAGAACGGTTCTCCACCACAGGGGGTCTGCCACCGAACGCCTGGATGTTCTCGAATTTGACCACTGGCGCGCTGTGCTCATCTACGATGAACCGACCGTTCTCCCCTGCGATGATGCGCCCAAATCCCAGACCGATGATGTGGCGTACGCTGCCGTGAACGCGCACTTCGCCCTGCAGGGTGTACCAGTTCGGGTCGGTGCCCCCGATGCCCCGCAGGTATACGACCGTTTTGCCTTGCTGGGCGGCGGCGTCGATGGCTCGCTGGATCGCCTGCGTGTCGTCCACGTTGTCGCCGGGCACTGCGCCGAAGTCGTTGGCGCACACCCATTGGCTCGGGTTCCTCTCCCAGAGGACGGGTTCTCGTTTCACGGGCAGGCGCAGTGTGGTCGGGCGAGCCTGTTCAAAGAGACGCTTGACCTCGTGCGAGATGTACTCCGTGACTTCGGGCGAGGCGACGTTTCCTGAGGGCGTGCTGCTCTGAATCGCCAGACGATATCCGCGTGTACGCAGGGAGCGCACGTAGAGCACGCTGCTGTTCACGATAGCTGCTTCGCCCCCTCTCCCCTCGATGTGTCCGC
>JANWXG010000290.1 GCA_025057335.1 bacterium
GCGCGTACGATTGCTGACCTCGCAGGCGAGGAGCATATCGGTCTGCCCCACGTGGCGGAAGCCATCCAGTATCGCAGTCTGGACCGTCGCATCTGGCTATAGGAGAGGGGTCAGCGGTTGCGCGGTGCAGTTGTGATTCAGGGACTTCGCAACGTTTCTCGCACGACCTGAGTCGGGGCGACTGTTCTTGAGCAGGAGACCCTTTGCTCCGTTCGGAATGACGGCAGGGTGAGCAACCCCTGCTATCTACACATCAGGATCAGCCCGCCTGCAGCACCGCAACCGCATCGCCCTCAAACGGCGCTTTCAGCGAGCGCGGTCCGCCACCTTGCACGGGCGATGCGGGTTCTACATTGCCCTCTACGGGGTGCACCCATTGCACCTGGAAAAGACCCTGCGCACCCGACAGGTCTACAACGACTTCGCCGCCTTCGGGCAGGTAGACCACATACTGCTTACCCACCGCAGCCAGGCAGTATCGACTGGAGGCGAGTTCGGGCAGAGGAAGCGTCTCAGCAAGGCGCATTTGCGACGCCACCTGCCGCGTCACGCCCATCGCCTTGCGGATGGCTTGCGCGTTGGGGATCTCCTCGCCCGGTTGACCCTGCCACACGACCATCCCCCGCTGTATCTCCACGATCCTATCCATGAACAGCGGGTGGTGTCCGCGGGTGAAGGTTTTCCATACCCACTGCGGGTCGCCTCCTTCACCCCACAGGTGGTCGGTATCGTTCAGCACTACCTTCCGCCCGTTGCCATTGTTGCGCCAGTCGTTGGCGGGCGGGTCGTCGCGGTAGCCTCCATCTGGGCTGGGTGAAATCCAGTCCGCCGGGCTGCGGAACAGATTGTTCATTGTGCCTGCGGGCTCGCCCCACTGAAAGGTCATGCCCACAGGATGCTGCTGACCCTTCTGACCCTCGTACTGCTTAATGAAGCGGATGAAGTGGTACTGCCATTCGGTAGAGTATTCGCCTGCCTCGTTGCACACCTCGTAGAGCACGTTATGGAGGTCATTCACTGTATCTATAACCCTCCGCACATACGCCTCCTGTAACGCCAGCACCTGTGACCGCTTCAACGTGTAGTAGTCGATGTGTCCCGCGTTGATACCGTTGACGTTGTTGTCGGGGTGGAAGGGGTGGTATTCCCACGCCTCTTCTGCCCACTTGAGGCTGTGTCCCTCGAAGAGCATGATGGACACGTAGATGTCCCGCCTGGCAGCCTCCTGCACACGCTCACGCAGGCGCTGAAAATATGCTTCGTCGAAGCGATTCAGGTTGAACTTCGGCTTGCTGTCACGCGCTGTGCCCGGACCTGTGCGCATCCAGGGATGAGGCTGGCAGAAACACACTTTCATGTTTGGGTAGCGCCATCTGGGTGGCTCCCAACGCCACAGACGGATAAAATTGTGGTGATGTCGCTTCAGGAAATCCAGGTATGCGCTGAAGTCGAAGGGAGCAGGGGGGTCGGACGCCCCCATGTCCTGCAGGTTGCTCCAAGTGTGCGAGCCAGTGAGGTAGATCGCACGTCTGCCGTCGTCAGTGAAGTAGCGAGGATTTTTCGGGTGAAGACGCAACGGCGCTCTCATGATGTTCTCCCCATGTTCCTGGTTCTCTGTCTACCGCGTGTCCCGCAGTGGAAACGGAAAGGCTGAAGGAGCTGTCTCCTTGCGCTAAAGCGTGAGCTGTGTCATCTCGACGCCCACAACATGCCGCGCTTCATGATTTCCAAAGCCTCAGGCACCTCGAAATCTTTGGCGACGTGTCCCAACGAGCTGTAGAACACGCGCCCCTTGCCGTAGCGCCGCTTCCACACCACGGGCATCACTGTGCCCGCTATCCAATCGCAGTACTCCCCGCTGAAAGTGGTGGTGGCGAGCACCTCGTTAGACGGATCGACGTGCATGTAGTACTGCTCGGAGTGCATCTTGAAGTCGCTCAGCCCCGCCACGATGGGGTCTTCGGGCTTGATGATGTTCACTTCGTACTCGATAATGCCTCCCGGGTGCGCTACCCACTGCCCGCCGACCATGAACTGGTATTCGGTGTTGTTGCGGAACGAGTCGCCCATGCCGCCGTGCCAGCCTGCGATACCCACGCCGCTGCGCACTGCGTCCAGCAGTCCCGCCTCCTGCTCGGGCGTAATAGTACCCATTGTCCATATCGGCACGATGAGGCTGAGTGAGTTCATGAGCTCCTTGTCGGTGTAGACGTCTAGCGTATCAGAGAGGAT
>JANWXG010000291.1 GCA_025057335.1 bacterium
GTGTTTGTGTTGTGGCGTGCGGAGGAGGGCTGGAAGTGGAACGAACCTGTCAAAGGAGAGCAACCGTTGCCAACGCGCCAGTTAGCCCATCTGCACATCACGCCTAGGGCGATTTTCGGAGGATGAAGAGGTCTCCAAGCAGGAGGTGACCGCGATGGCAGTGGCTCAGGTTCTGGAGAAGAAGCAGCAAACAGGGCGGCTTCGCTGGGAGGAATATGCGCAGCAGCCCCCGACAGGTGAGCGGGCGGAGATTGTGAACGGGGAGGTGGTGCCGTTGGCGGGAGCGTCCGCAAAACACCAGCGGGTTCTAGGCAACCTGTATCTCCTGTTGAGCAGTGACCCTCGAGTAAAGCAAGAGGGAGCCGTTCTCTTCGCGCCCTTCGATGTGGTAGTCAGCAGGGAGCCGTTGCGTGTACGCCAGCCCGACCTGCTGTTTGTGCGCTACCAAAAGATGGGTGACCCTTCCCAACTGGACGAAATGACCCGACTGGAGGTTGCGCCTGACCTGATAGTGGAAGTCCTCTCGCCGAGCGATACGGTAGAGAACCTCAACGCACGGTTGCAGGACTACCATACGCTAGGCGTGTCGGAGGTGTGGCTGGTAGACCTTGTGCCCAATCATGTGTTCGTGTTGTGGCGTGCGGAGGAGGGCTGGAAGTGGAACGAACCTGTCAAGGGCGAGCAGCCCCCGCCAACGCGCCAGCTAACGCACGTGCAAATTACACCGAAGGCGATTTTCGGGGGATAACCGTGCTCGAGGAGGGCGGAGCATGAGCCAGACAGTGGCACAAACCTCAATTCAAGGCGGTCAACAGCTCGTTCTCGTGCAGGGCGACATCACGAAGGAGCAGGTAGACGCCATTGTGAACGCCGCCAACGAATGGCTGCAGCATGGTGGCGGTGTCGCCGCAGCCATCGTGCGCGCGGGCGGCGAGGTGATCCAGGAGGAGAGCAACCGTATCGGGCGAGTGCCAACAGGTCATGCTGCGGTGACCAGCGGAGGCAGACTCCCCGCTCGCTACGTCATCCATGCCGTCGGTCCCATCTGGAGCCACTACTCGCCTGAGGAAGCTGACCGCTTGCTCGCGAGCGCGGTGCACAGCAGCCTGCAGCGAGCAGACGAGCTGGGCATCGCCACCATCGCCTTCCCTGCAATCAGCTCGGGCATCTACGGCTTCCCCAAAGACCGCTGTGCGAGGGTCATGATGGAGGCTGTAGAAGAGTACTTCGCTCAGCATCCCGATAGCAGTGTACGAGAAGTGCGGCTAGTGTTGTTCGACGCCCCGACGCTGGAGGCGTTTCGAGCGGAGTTTGCAACGCGATATGGGAACGGATAGCCTGTGATACGCCCTGTGTGCCGTGCTGGGAAAATTTGGCTATCAGGAGCAGTGGACGTGTGACGTAGAAAGATAATCCTGCGCTCCGCTCGCGCACGAACTGGACAGGTCACCCATCGCCCGGAGGACGCGGGGGCATAGAGGTCTCACGGATGGGTGAGCGACGAGAGGGTGCGCACGGGCGCTTCCGCCGATACGCCGTGTCGCCAGAGCGTCTGCGTGCGCCATGGTCCGACCGACACCATCGCGACAGGCACTCCCGTCAGCTCCTCCACCTTTTGGATGTAGCCCTGCGCGGCAGACGGCAGCTCCTCCCAGCGGCTGACGTTGCCGATCTCCCCTTTCCAGCCGGGTAGCTGTTCATACACGGGTTCGCACTGTTCCAGCACCGCCCCATCCGCAGGGAAATGCTCGATGGTCTGCCCATCGGGCAGACGGTAGGCTCGGCAGATGTAGAGTGTCTCCAAGCCGCTCAATACATCCAGCAAGGTCATCGCGAAGGCGGTCAAGCCGTTCACCTGCGCGGAGTAACGCAGCACAACAGCGTCCAGCCAGCCGCAGCGGCGCGGTCTACCCGTTGTGGTACCGTACTCCCTGCCGCGTTCGCGCAGATAGTTGCCCACCTCGTTGGCTTGCTCAGTGGGGAAAGCGCCCGAACCGACTCGCGTCGTATACGCCTTAGCAACGCCCACTACGGCGTCGATTTGCGTCGGTCCGATGCCCGTACCAAGACACGCCCCTCCCGCCACAGGATGCGAGGAGGTCACGTAAGGGTAGGTTCCGTAGTCGAGGTCAAGTAGGGTGCCTTGCGCGCCCTCGAAAACCACGCGCTGAC
>JANWXG010000292.1 GCA_025057335.1 bacterium
ATGGCAAGGCGGTGGCTGTGTGAACCTCACTTCCTCTGCTCCCCTCTCCCAGTGGGAGAGGGGACGGGGGGAGAGGTCAAGACTGTTTGCGATGACAATGTAGCCCTCACCCCTCTACTCCCCTCTCCCAGCGGGAGAGGGGATGGGGGAGAGGTACACACTAGAGGGCGAGGCTCCTGCCGAGCCGTCTTCCTGTCATGCTGAGCGTCAGCGAAGCATCTCGGAGATTCTTCGCTTCGCTCAGAATGACAAACAGGCTAAAGTCTGCACGACGAACATGTGGTTATATGGTCGCGACGGAGCGCGACCCTCCAGCGTTGTCATGCTGAGCCGCAGGCGAAGCATCTCTTGTAGCAACAGACCGAGATTCTTCGCTTCGCTCAGAATGACAAAACAGGCTGAAGCCTGCACGACGAACATGTGGTCATGCGGTCGCGACGGAGCGCGACCCTCCAGAAATTGTGCTCGTAGTGTGCATATCGCAGTGGAGGTATCGGCAGATGGCGAACCAGGAGATGGTCAACATAGAAATCAACGGCATCCCGCTACAGGTGCCCAAGGGGGAGATGATTATTGAGTCCGCCAAGCGGATTGGCGTGGACATCCCCTTCTTCTGCTACCATCCCCGTCTGGGCAAGGGGCAGGCGGCGAACTGTCGCATGTGCCTCGTGGAGGCGGGCACGAAGCAGCCTGACGGTTCGGTGCGCATGATGCCCAAACCGCAAACCTCCTGCTCCCTTCCTGCGAGCGAGGGGCTGGTAATATACACGGATACGGTCGCTATCCAGAAGGCGCGACGGGGCATTCTGGAGTTCCTGCTCATCAACCATCCGCTGGACTGTCCCATCTGCGACCGCGGCGGCGAGTGCCCCCTGCAGAACAACACGCTGTTCTATGGTCCGGGCGTCTCGCGCTTCGTGGAAGAGAAACGCCATCTGCCCAAAGCCTTCCCGATTAGCGACTACGTGGTGCTGGACCGCGAGCGGTGCATCCACTGCGCCCGCTGCACGCGCTTCTCGCAGGAGATTTCGGGCGATGCGCAGCTGGAGTTCCTCAAGCGCGGTGCGGACATGATGGTCAGCACTTTCTACGATACCGAGTTTACCTCGCGCTTCTCGGGGAATACCATTGAGCTGTGTCCCGTAGGCGCGCTGACCAGCCGTGTGTACCGCTTCCGCGCCCGTCCCTGGGACATGAAGTCGCAAAAGAGCGTCTGCACGCGCTGTTCCAACGGCTGCAACATCTGGCTGGACTACCGCCCAGGGCGGCTGGTGCGCGTGCTGGGGCGTGAGAACGAGGCAGTGAACGAGGAGTGGACGTGCGATAAGGGCAAGTTCGGACACGAGTACATCAACAGCGACCGCCGCCTGCTCAGCCCCCTTATCCGCAAGGACGGCAAGTTCGTCACGGCGAGCTGGGTGGAGGTATACCAGCTCATCGCCTCGCGCCTGAAGGAGGCGTTGCAAGGAGGTGGGGCGAGGTCGGTGGGCGCCATCGGCGGGGCGCATCTCTCCACAGAGGAAGCGTACCTGCTGCAGAAGCTGATGCGCGTGGCGGTCGGCACGAACAACATCGACCATCGTCTGGAACGCAACCAGCTGGCAGGCGATGGCACTCTGCTCTCGCGCCTGGGCGTGCCCTTCATGCAGAACGCCATCGCCGACATTGAGAGGGCGAAGACCGTGTTCGTCTTCGGCTCCGAGCTGGTGGACGAGCAGCCGATTGTGTTCCTGCGGGCGCGCAAGGCGTGGTACCGTCACGGCGCGAAGGTGCTGATTGCCTATCCCGAGCCGACAGAGACCGAGCTCCGCTTCGACGAGCCGACAGTGTTGCGCTACCGCGAGGGTAGCGAGGCGACCCTGGTGAACGCCCTATCGCGCCTGCTGCTGGAAACAGGCAGGGCGCGAACGGATGAGGTAGACGCCGAAACGTTGCAGGCGTTGCGCGCCCTCTCCGTGGAAGAGGCGGTCTCGGAGACAGGCGTGCCCCTGGAGACGTTGCAGGAGGCGGCGAACCTGCTCGGCGAGGGCACGGTCATCCTGTGTGGGCGCAAGGTGCGCGACCACGCGGAGTACGAGAAGGTGGTGGACGCGCTAGCAACGCTCACTCGCCTGTCGGGCAACGCCGCGCGCGA
>JANWXG010000293.1 GCA_025057335.1 bacterium
ACGCAGGACGCCCCCCAGACCATCGACCGCATCGTGGACGTGTTCCCACCAGAGCAGCAGCAACAGATACGGATGCAGCTGTCGGTGGTGCTGGTGGCGGTGCTCTCGCAGACGCTGTTGCCCAACGCACAGGGCACGGGGCGCGTAGCGGCGTTTGAGCTGATGGTGGCGACACCCTCCGTGCGCAACCTCATCCGTGAGGGCAAAACGCACCAGCTGTACATGGACATCCAGACGGGCGCGGAGTACGGGATGCAGACGCTGGATAGCTGCCTGCTGAACCTGGTGCGCAAAGGGCTGGTGGACTTCGAGGATGCTATCGCCAAGTCGTCGAACCCGCGCGACTTCGAGCAGCGTGCTCAACGGATGATGGCAGGAGTGCAAGTGTAGGGATGGAAGTTACCGTACCAGAGCACATCCGTCGTGAGTGGGAAGCCAGTGGACGCCCGGAGCTCGACCCTGGCTTGCGCGAACGGCTTCCCCATTTGCCCCGCTTGCCTCTGGTCATCGTATGCAGCTATCTGGACAAGGAAATCAATCACGGCAACATCCTGCGCATTGCCGAGGCGTTCCGTGTGCAGGAGGTCGTGTTTAGCCGGTGCGACGGGCGCGAGAAGAACTACGCGGGCGCCGTGGGTGCGGAGAAGTGGCAACCGCACCGCTGGGGCGACCCGCTGGAGGAGATACGCTCCCTGCGCGCCCGAGGCTACCACATCGTGGCGCTCCATCTGGGAGAGGGAGCCATCCCGCTAGAGCGGATGGAGTGGCGTTTCCCGCTCGCCCTGGTCATTGGGGAAGAGCTGCACGGCGTGCCGCCCGACGTGCTGGCGGAGTGTGAACAGTGTGTGGCTATCCCCTTGTATGGAGCGACCACCTCCCTGAACGTGGCGGTCGCCACAGGCATCTGTGTCCACGCGGTGGCGACCACCTATCGCCTGCAGGTGAACCCCTGCTTTACCCCCGCGCGAGCCGTATCGCGAGCGCTGTTGTCTATCCAAAACCATGCTGGAGAGAGGAGATATGGCGATCACTGTTGACGAGCTGTTGACGAAGGTGGTGCAACGGGATGGTTCCGACCTGCATCTGAAAGCAGAACAGTATCCGATGGTGCGCATCTATGGCGACCTCTATCCGATGCAAGAATACGGCAGGCTGAGCTCGGAGCAGGTGCGCGAGCTCTGTTTCAGCATCATCTCGCCCGAGCAGCGTGCGCGCTTCGAGAAGGAGCTCGAACTGGACTTCGCCTACGAGGTGCCCGGACTGTCGCGCTTCCGGGGCAACATCTACCAGCAGCGGGGGCACGTGCAGGCGGCGTTCCGCGTTATCCCCTACCGCATCCAGACGATGGAAGAGCTGCAGCTACCGCCTGTGTGCCGCTACTTTGCCGAGCGCCCGCGCGGACTGGTGCTGGTGACCGGTCCCGCTGGCTCAGGCAAGTCCACTACGCAGGCAGCGATGCTCAACTACATCAACGAGAACTTCCCAGTGCATATCGTTACCGTTGAAGACCCCATAGAGTTCGTGCATCAGCCCAAAGTCGCGCTGGTCAATCAGCGTGAGCTGGACACCGACACTCTCTCCTTTGCCAACGCGCTCAAGTTCGTGCTGCGCCAGGACCCCGACGTCATCCTCGTAGGCGAGATGCGCGACCTAGAGACCATCCACCTCGCCATCACCGCCGCTGAGACGGGGCACCTGGTGTTCGGAACCCTGCACACCCCTGACGCGGTGCAAACGGTAGACCGTATCATCGATGTCTTCCCCCTGCACCAGCAGCAGCAGATACGGATGCAGTTGTCGGTGAACCTAGTGGGCGTAATTTCGCAGACGCTATGCAAACGGGCAGACGGCAAAGGGCGCGTGGCGGCATTTGAGGTGCTGGTGGGCACCTTCGCCGTGCGCAACCTCATCCGTGAAGCTAAAACCTATCAGATCACCTCGCTCATCCAGACAGGTACCAAGCAGGGCATGATGACTCTGGACCAGTCGCTGGCATCACTGGTTAAACGCGGCGTCGTGACCTACGAGGAAGCGCTCAGCAAGGCAAAGGACATCAAGGAGTTCCACGCGCTGCT
>JANWXG010000294.1 GCA_025057335.1 bacterium
AATCTTGTATTTGCGTTCCATCCGTTGCGCCTTGCCTCCTCTGTGCTCCCTTCAGGCTGAGACAGCCCTGTACGTTCTTTAAAGATGCTATCATAGCTGTCGGTCAATTGTCAACAGGTCTGGATAGTGGAGATATGTCTACTCTTCGTGCCCGAGCTAGCTGCTGCATAGCGTTGAGATGTCGCTGTTTGCATCCCTCTACGGCGGGTTTCCATGACGTTTGCAAGAAGCCCAGTAGTCTTGGCGAGGAGATGCGCTGGAGACAAAACTGCACAGTACGCTCGAAGTTCACGTTGCTCGACCAGTTGCTCCCTGTGGGGATTTGGTCGAAGCCATGCTGCTCCAGCTCGATGTAGGCGCGCACGGTCACATCCTGCGGGTCAAACTCATCGCCGTAGTACCAGTTGCTTTGCACCACTGTGCGCGGCATGTTCTTCAAGAAGTCTTCGGGATGGTGCCAGTAGTAGTCTGACCACATCCATGCGCGCGCGCCATGTCGTTCTACCTGCTCCACTAGGAAGTATAGGTCATGCCACCACAACTCATGCTGTCGTACCACTACATAGGCGTAGTGCCTCTGGTGCTCGTATGTTTCTTCGTCCATGCCGATATGGAAGAAGCGAGGCTGCTCGAAGATTTCCATCACTTCATCGATGAGGTCACGGCACACGGAGTAGTACCGCGGCGTTGATACGCAGCGGGAGTACTCGCCCAGCCAGGCATCGTGCGCTGTGGAGAAGTTCAGTTTCGGGATAGGCTCTATTCCCGCTTCTTTCAAGCGTCCAAGTTGCGCTTTCAGCTTGGCGGGCGTCCAGGCTCCTTGCACTGCAATCTCGGGATGTGAACGATACTCCACTCCGTCTCCCAATTCTATCACTACCATGTTGACCCCCGCTTGCGACATGTGAACGATGATTTCATCCCACACTTTGTCATCAAAACGCAGGTGGGGGTTGTAGACAGAGTATTCGGGACACTCGGAAGACTGTCGGTCGCACCACATGTTGTAGCTGAGATGCACCAGATACGCCCAGATGATATCTCGCTTCATTGCTAGTCTACCCTCCCTCCTCCACAACGCGATTCTCTGCAGGGGGAACGTCTGTCCTGCTGTGGCGCTTGCCTCTTGAAAGCTGGGAGGACGCCGAGCCTCCAGAGTGAGAAGAAGGTTACCGTCATGGGCAGGGAGAAACTATTGGCGCAGTGACAGGCAGTGCAATAGCTGTGGAGGGAGGAACATGCAGAATAGAACGGTGTGGCTTCTGCTTCTGTGGACTGCGCTAACGGGCTGCTACGCCCTGTCTCCTACTTCCCCATCAACCGCTCCAGCAGGCTTGGTCTGGGTATGGTGGGAGGGTGAGAAGCCCTCAGCGACCAACTTCCCCGACCGTCATCCCTTCGAGCCTGCAAACACTCAGGAAGCGGGTGTGCTGTCCGAAGGCAAGTGGATCGGTGTAGACGGCGACTACGGCGGTCAAACGATGTTCCTGGAGTACGAGGTGCGCGTGCCGCAAACGGCGGAGTACTACTTCTTCACGCGCAAGTTCTGGAAGCACGGTCCGTTCCGCTGGCGGTTTGACGCAGGTGAATGGCAGGTCTGCCCACGTGAGGTCGCGCTGCTCGACCAATCCCCTATCCGTCAATTTGTGGAGGCGAACTGGGTGTCGCTGGGCAAGGTAAGGCTCACGGCAGGCACTCACCGCCTGCGCATTGAGCTGATCCAGCAGCAGGGTGCCGCCTGCTTCGATGCCTTCTTGCTGACCAGTAGTTACATCGTGCCTCGCGGTAAGCTGAAGCCGAACGAGAAGTACGGTCTAGCGATGGAAGGCTGGTTCCCCTTTGAGCCTGCCCCTGACGCTTTCCGCCCCTCTCCCATTGACTTGCGCTACCTGAACGAGAAGACAGCGGGTGAGAACGGCTGGATAGCCGTCAAAGGCGGGCAGTTCATCCACAGCAAGACGGGCAAACCCATCCGCTTCTGGGCGGTGAACGCAGGACCAGATATCGTCCGCATGGACAAAGCGTCGGTGGATTATCTCGCTCGCCATCTGGCGAAGTATGGCGTCAACATGGTG
>JANWXG010000295.1 GCA_025057335.1 bacterium
GCCCGACGTACCAGCGGCAACTGCGCCAAGCACCAGCGCCAGCTCGCAAAGGCGATTAAGCGCGCGCGCCATCTGGCACTGTTGCCCTTCGTGGCGGAATAACCTGCTGCAGACTGAGGTCTGTCCATGTGCGCTGGGGCTGTCGCCAGCCTGTTTTCGGTCGTTCCGAGCCGAAGGCAAATCGTCTCGATCTGCAACCGTCATGCTGAGCGAAGTGAAGGGGCTGAGACCCTTCGCTAACGCTCAGGGTGACAGCAGACATGTCTTGTTGAGCGCTAGCGGAGTACGTAGAGCCTTCGCGCGCCCCTTTCCCTCGCGAATGGGGTGTCTCCCAAATTGCGCACGGGAAAGCCCCCATGCTATAATGAGATGCGATGAGTGGACATGCTATCCTGCACACATTACAAGCGGAGCAGCGTCACCTGCCGCAACAGGCGTTGGAGGTCATCTGCTCGGTAGCGCGGCAGCAGGGGTTAGAGATAGTGCAAATCTACCTCTTCGGCAGTCGCGCACGCAGCGGGGGAGAGAAGGGCAATCTGAATTTCTACGTGCCGACTGGTGAGCCAGTCAGCAGAGCGCAAACGGACCTTATTCCCGCAGGAAGCCAGGAAGGCTCTGGCAAAGATACGTTTCCCAAACGATATTCTTCTTCCTTGGGTGAGGCGCAGCAGTGCGTGCAGACAGCGGAGCAGGTTCGCGCGTTCGTACGCGCCAAACTGGCGCAGAGCGCTCTGGTGGAATGAACGTTTCAACCATCACTGAGGAGATTCGTCAGCGCGCCCTCTCTCTGGGCTTCGACCTGGTGGGTTTCGCCCCTGTGCTGACCCCGGCACACGCGCTCTTCTTCCGCAAGTGGCTGGAACAGGGCTTTCAAGGGGAGATGTCCTACCTGGCGCGTAGCGCCGACGCCCGCTGCGACCTGCAACAGGTACTGCCTGGCGCCAAGAGCGCGGTAGTCGTCGGCTTGAACTACGCTCCTGCCGTCTCGCCCGTCACCGATGACCCCACGCGCGGGGTGTTCGCCCGCTACGCGCTGGGCGATGACTACCACGAGGTCATGCAGCAGAAGCTGGAGCAGCTGGTTGCGTTCATCCGCCAGCAGTATCCCGACTGTCGGGCGAAGATTTACGTGGACGCAGGTCCCGTGCTGGAGCGTGACCTCGCCTGGCGGGCGGGTATCGGCTGGTTCGGCAAGAACACGATGCTCATCAACACTCGCCTCGGCTCGTACTTTTTCCTCGGCGAAATCCTGCTGGACATCGAGCTGGATTACGACCATCCCACATTCGGCGGCTGCGGCAAGTGCAACCGATGCATAGAGGCGTGCCCGACAGGGGCGATTGTCGCGCCATACGTGCTGGACGCCCGCAGGTGCATCAGCTACCTGACGATTGAGTTGCGCAGCGCCATTCCCGAGGAGCTGCGCCCTCCGATGGGCAACCGCATCTTCGGGTGCGACATCTGCCAGGAGGTCTGCCCCTTCAATCAACCGCGTCCGCACGCGCCTCTCCGCTCCGCTCCAACGAGGGAACCGCGTTTCGCGCCGCGCGAAGTCACGCTCGCACCGCGACTGGTAGACCTGCTACGCTTGGGCGAGCAGGATTTCCGAGAGCAGTTTCGCCGAAGCCCAGTGAAACGCGCCAAGTGGCGCGGCTTCCGACGCAACGTGGCAGTCGCCCTCGGCAACAGCCGAGACCAGAACGCCGTTCCTGTGCTGCAGGAGCAGCTAGAGCACGAGGAAGACCCCATGGTGAGGGAGCATCTGCAGTGGGCGTTGGAGCGGTGTCGTCAGGCGGGGTAGGTCAACCTCACCCCCATCCCCTCTCCTGCAAGGAGAGGGGAGCAAACCTCTCCCCAAACCCCTCTCCTGCAAGGAGAGGGGAGCATAGTTCCCCCTTCCCTCGTAGGGAAGGGGGGATGGGGGGATAGGTTCAACCTCACCCCCGTCCTCTCTCCTGCGAGGAGAGGGGAGCATGGTTCCCCCTTCCCTCGTAGGGAAGGGGGGATAGGTTCACTCATCCCCCGCCATTCCAAAGTGCAGCAGCAGCCAGCTGAGGTCCCACAGGCTGATT
>JANWXG010000296.1 GCA_025057335.1 bacterium
GCAAACGGGCATCAAGGCAATCGACAGCATGATTCCTATCGGACGGGGACAGCGTGAGCTCATCATCGGCGACCGCCAGACAGGCAAGACCGCTATCGCCATCGACACCATCATCAACCAGAAGTACACCCACCAGACCGACTCGCCCGTATACTGCATCTACGTCGCTATCGGACAGAAGCTGAGCAACATCGCGCGTGTGGTGAAAACACTGGAGGACTACGGCGCGACGGATTACACTACCGTCGTGGTGGCAAGCGCGTCCGACCCCGCGCCGTTGCAATACATCGCCCCCTACGCCGGCTGCACGATGGGCGAATACTTCCGCGACAACGGCATGCACGCGCTGGTAGTGTACGATGACCTGTCTAAACACGCGCAGGCGTACCGCCAGGTCTCCCTGCTGCTGCGCCGACCGCCAGGGCGCGAGGCATACCCTGGCGACGTGTTCTACCTGCACTCGCGCCTGCTGGAGCGCGCGGCAAAGCTCTCCGATGAGAAGGGAGGCGGCTCACTGACCGCGCTGCCTATCATCGAGACGCAAGCGGGCGACGTGTCCGCTTACATCCCCACCAACGTCATCTCCATCACCGACGGGCAAATCTACCTGGAGAGTGACCTGTTCTTCGCGGGCGTACGCCCCGCGATGAACGTCGGTATCTCCGTGTCGCGCGTCGGCGGAAACGCCCAGATTAAGGCGATGAAGCAGGTCGCGGGACGCCTCAAGCTCGACCTCGCCCAGTATCGCGAAGTGCAGGCGTTCGCGCAGTTCAGTTCCGACCTCGACCGCGTGACCCAGCAGCAGCTGGCGCGAGGACAACGCATGGTGGAGCTGCTCAAGCAACCCCAGTACCAGCCGATGCCTGTCGAGGACCAGATTATCGTCATCTTCGCAGGCACGGGCGGCTATCTGGACGATATCCCCGTGAGCGCCATTCAGCGGTTCGAGCGCGAGTTCCTCGCATTCGTGCATGACAAGTACCCCGAGGTGCCCGAGTATATTCGGCGCGAGAAGGAGATTGACTCGGTCACGCAAGACGCTCTGGAGAAGGCAATCAAAGAGTTCAAGACGCAGTTCAAGGCGTAAGCGATGGCAACGCTACGGCAGATACGACAGCGCATTCGCATCGCGCGGAATATCCAGCAGATTACCCGGGCGATGAAGCTCATCGCCGCGGCGAGGCTGAAACGCGCGCAGGACCGCGTTCTGGCGGCGCGTCCCTACTCGGAGAAGATGCAGACGCTCATTGGCACGCTGGCGCTGGCGAGCGGTCAGATTGAGCACCCCCTACTGCAAAACCGCGAGCAGGTGCGCCGCGTGGGCGTGCTACTCGTCACTGCCGACAGAGGGCTCTGCGGTAGCTACAACACCAACATCATCCGCCGCTGTCTAGATTTCATACAGCAGTACGAGCCTGACCAGATACGCCTGCTGACGGTGGGCAAGAAGGGAATGCAGTTTATGGGGCGGCGCGGCTACCCCTCGGTGCAACACTTCAGCATCCCCTTGTCGGGACCGACTATTGCGCACGCGCAGGAGATAGCCCGCACGGCGCAAGAGCTGTTCCTCTCGGAGGAGGTGGACGAGTTCTACCTCGCGTATAGCCGCTTCCGCAGCGCGCTAGTGCAAATCCCGACCGTGCAACGGTTGTTGCCTGTGGAGCCGGCGGAGGTGGAAGGGGACCATCATGCCCATCTGGAGTTTATCTTCGAGCCCTCCGCCGACGAGCTGCTTCGGCGGCTGTTGCCGCGATACGTGTTTAACCTAGTGTTCCAGGCGTTGCTGGAGGCAACCGCTAGCGAACACGGGGCGCGTATGACCGCCATGTCCGCCGCCACCGACAACGCGGGTAAAATGATATCGACACTCACGCTGAACTTGAACCGCGCCCGACAGGCGGCGATTACTAAAGAGATTCTGGAAGTGGTGTCGGGGGCGGAGGCGTTGAAAGAGGGAGAATGAGCGTGCCCCCGCTGGAGGGTCACGCTCCGTCGTGACCTGAGATGGTTTCCTTGGAGGGTCATGCTCTGTCGTGACCCCATGTGTGGACGCAATGGAGTGCGTC
>JANWXG010000297.1 GCA_025057335.1 bacterium
TCATAGAGCAGATTGAGCGAGGCTGTGCCTCCGTTCGCCCGCATGATGCTCTCAATCAAGTCGCTCCACTTCATCCCTGTGTCCTTCCAGAGCAAAACAATGTATTATCATTCGGATTATCCCCTCAGCTCCTCCGTCCCTGCAAAAGCCATCTCCCCTGCTCGCTCCAGTCAGACTATACAGTGCGATTTGATGATGCTGGTACCTCGGTGGTGTCAATAATCTGCACTTTCTCCATACTTCGCCATTTCATCTGCACACCTTTTCTGCCCCATTCTGATATACCTTGTCCATGAGAAGGAAGAATTCACTGCCCCATCGGGAACCTGACCCCACGCCGGGCATCTCCCCAATCCCAGCAGGGATAACTGTGCGCATCACACAATAATCACTACTGAACGGAGCGCTGGCGCGTCGATACAGGTATCCCATCACAGGGTAAGGAGCCATCTTCTCCACTCCAGGGAGAGCAACGCACATCGCATGCAGGAGGAAGAGCTGTGACACAGGCGACCATTCTGGCGGCGGGGGCGGGAACCCGCTTCTGGCCGTACAACGAAGTGCGCAACAAGTGCGCCACGCCCGTCGTGAACGAACCCGCCGTGCGCCGACTGGCGAGGCAGTTGCGCGAGGTGGGAGTTCGCCGTCTGGCGGTAGTGGTAGGAGCGCACGCAGGCTCCGTGCGCGCCGCCTTGCACGGTCTGGAGGGCGTGGACGTGGCGTTCGTGAACGTGCAGGGCGCGCCGGGCACTGCTGCCTGCGCGCTGACGGCGCTGCCCCTGCTTGAGGCGACGCAGCCTTTCCTCGTCGTATATGGCGACGTCGTCACGACGCAGGCGACGGTGAACCGTCTCGTCGAGGTCGCCAGAGGCAGTGACGCAGCGGCGGTTGCTCTGGTGCAGCCGATTGCGCCCCCCGAACGCCCTGCTGACTGGCTCGGGGCGATGGTGAAAGGGGGGCGTGTGGAGTATGTGGAAGGGCATAGCCGTGACTGCACGCATCGCCTGTGCGGGATATACGCCTTTTCGCCCGCCGCTATCCCCGCCATCCAGAATAACCCGGGCATCATGACACAGGTTCCTGTGGGGGGAATGCCCCCAATAGAGGCGGAGCTGGCGCAGAGCGTGCAAACCCTGCTGGACGACGGCAGCGAGGTGCTGGCGGTAGAGGCAGAAGGCTACTTTGTGGATATGGACAAGCCCTGGCACATCCTGGAGGCGAATCGCCGCGCGCTGGACGAGATGAGCCGCAACCTCACGGAAAGCTGTATCCATCCCACGGCGCGTGTGCATGACGGCGCGGAGATACGGGGCTTTGTAGTGGTGGGCGAGGGCAGCGAGGTCGGCAACCGTGTGGTGATAGAGGGCAAAGCCTTCATCGGCAGGCACACGCGCGTGGTAAACGGAGCGATTGTGGGCAACGCCGTCGCCATAGGCGATCGCACGCGCGTCAGCGACTACTGCCTGATTGGCGCCTACAGCGTGGTGGGCAACCGATGCATCGTAGGACACGGCGCGGAGCTGGATGGTGTGATGTTCGACGGCGCCTACCTGTATCACTACTGCGAGATTGCGGGCGTAGTCGGGCAGTCGGTAGACATCGGCGCGGCGACGGTGTGCGGCACCTTGCGCTTCGATGATGCCGAGACCATCCACCGCATCAAGGGCAGGCGCGAGTTCCCCGTGCACGGCGCAGACGCCACCTACTTCGGCGACTTCAGCCGCACGGGCGTGAACGTCATCACGCAGCCAGGCGTGAAAATCGGAGCCTACACCTGCGTTGGACCAGGCGTCGTGGTGTACGAGGACGTACCCAGTCGCAAACTGATTCTGCTCAAGCAGGAGCTGGTAGAAAAGGAGTGGGGCCCCGAGCGCTACGGCTGGTAGTCACGATTTGCCTCGAACCAGCGCTTCGCCTGCGGCAAGTAGCCCCTGCACCCACTCCGGTGAAGCGGCTTCGGCATACACGCGCACGACAGGCTCCGTGCCCGACGCGCGCAGCAACAACCACGCGCCG
>JANWXG010000298.1 GCA_025057335.1 bacterium
ACCACGTTCAGTTCGCGCAGACGAGCCATCAGTGTCTCATCTAACAGCATACAGTGCTCTATCCGATGTCGCGCGTCGGGGCGAGGGGACTCGCGTAGCGCCTGCGCGTAGATGTCCAGCACGGTCTCTATCGCCCGGTCGCCGATGGCGTGCGTCGCCACCTGCCAACCCGCCCGATGCGCCCCAAGGATGTATTGGCGCAGTTTCTCCTCCGAGTGCAGCAGGATGCCTGTTGTGTCCGTATCCGTGTAGGGTTCGCGCAACGCTGCAGTGCGGGTGGTCAAAGCTCCATCCGCGAACACCTTGGCGATACCGACCCGCACACCGTCGCAGCCCGTACGCACCTCCTGAGGAGACAACCATCCATCCTCTCGTTCCAGCGCGCTCGCCAGAATCATTAGCGTCATGCGCAACGGCGCGCCTTCGTTCACCGCCTGCGCGTAGGCGACAATCTCACCCTCCAGATCGTTCCACCCCACACTGGCATCTGAAGCGGCAGTAATGCCTCTCTCCGCCATCGCCCGCGCTGCTAGCTGCACCGCCTGCACCCGTTGCCGATGCGAGAGGGGCGGCTGACGTCGGGTTACAAGGTCTACCGCGCTCTCCAGCAATACGCCCGTCGGTTCGCCACGTGTATCGCGCACGATAGTGCCGCCAGGGGGATCGGGCGTTTCCGACGTGATACCCGCTAGCCGCAGTGCTACCGAGTTCGCCACGCCGCCGTGTTTGCTGGTATGCTCGATGAAGACAGGCTTGTGCGCGCTCACCTGGTCCAGGTCGTAGCGAGTGGGGTGGCGGCGCTCGCTTAGGCGGTTCTGGTCATAGAAGCTGCCCACAATCCACTCGGCGTCGGGATGCTCTTCTGCCCAGCGGCGCAGCTGCTGCACCAAGCTCGGGATGTCCGGCGCACGTTCTGGGCTGAGGTCCGCTGCGCTCAGGTCCAAACCGTATGCGAGAATGTGGCAGTGGCAATCGTTGAAGCCGGGCACGACACACAAACCGCCTCCATCCACTCGTCGCGCCGCAGGATAGCGCGCAGCGAGGTCATCCGTCTCGCCCACCGCCAGGATGGTTCCCTCACGCCACACCATCGCTCGCGCGGTAGGCTGGCGGTCGTCCATGGTGTATATCGTGACGTTGTAGAGTAGGGTCTCAGGCATCTCCTTCTCCTACGCGCACTGCAAGCCGTTCACAGGACACCTCAGGGGGTCGCGCTCCGTCGCGACCATTCCCGACGGCTCGGCGGGAGCCTCGCCCTCCAGACTGGTTGTCATTCTGAGCGTAGCGAAGAATCTCGTCCTGCTAATTTCCAGAGATGCTTCGCTCCGCTCAGCATGACAAGCAACCATTCGCTTGTAGTGCAGGCTTCAGCCTGCCCAGATGTCTCGTCCCCTGCTCAGCATGACAACTCTGGAGGGTCGCGCTCCGTCGCGACCATTCCCGACGGCTCGGACGAAGCCTCGCCCTCCAGACGGCGATCCCCCCACCCTTGCCCCTCCCCGCGAGCGGGGAGGGAACCTTCTCCTCCCCGTTCACGGGGAGGTAGGGAGGGGGTTGATGGCTCGGCAGGAGCCTCGTCCTCCAGATGGCGATCCTGGAGGGCGAACCTCCCGATGAGCCGAACACAGCCTCCTGCCCTACCCCCGCGAAGGGAGCAACGGCTCAGCAGGAGCCTCGCCCTCCAATCCGTGTTGTCATTCTGAGCTACAGCGAAGAATCTCGCCTTGCTGACTGGGAGAGATGCTTCGCTCCGCTCAGCATGACACATGGACGGCTCTGACGAAGCCTCGCCCTCCAATCTGTGTTGTCATTCTGAGCGATAGCGAAGAATCTCGCCCTGCTAATTTCCAGAGATGCTTCGCTCCCGCTCAGCATGACAGGGAGACGGCTCGGCGGGAGCCTCATCTACCCTGTCAACACCCTTCGCGATACACTATCTTCCCGCCCACCATCGTTAGCACGGGCTTGCCTTGCAGTTCCCAGCCCTCGAAGGGCGTATTGCGCGACT
>JANWXG010000299.1 GCA_025057335.1 bacterium
TACTCCGAGAGCACGAACAGCTTGCACGCCGCACCGAGACTACTCTGCGAAACCTAGCTGCGACAGGACAGTATGTCAAACTTGGGGTGATAGCAATCAATACCCCCGGCGCACGCGAAGTTGTAGGCTGTACGCCAGCCTTGTTAGCAAGAGTGAAGGAGGCTTACAATCTGGTAACTCGTGAAAGAGAAAGACTTAGGTATCTGCGTGCGTAGCCATCACCCAAACAGCTGCTCCCTTGAGCGTGTCAATTCCACCCCCTGTGTCCAATTCTCTCTGCTGGTATCGCCTCAAAGCCCAGCCTCCACGCGGGCGACTCTGGGCGCAGGGGCTCGTCGTCCCGCTCGGGCGCGACGAATAACGGGTCGGCAATCAGCGAGTGTGCGTCGAGGTCTGGCTTGCGCTAGTGCTCTAGGCGCCCAACGGTGGGAGCTCTGTGAAGCGCCATCCTTCACAGAAGCCCCAACGCCTTCAGCCCTTTCACCGACTCTTCCACCGACTCGCCGAACACGGACACGGCAGTGTCTACCTGCTCAGGGGACACAATCAACGGCGGCTCGAAACGGATGACGCGCGGGTTGTTCAGCGTGTAGGCGGCGATGACGCCCCGCCGAGTCATTCCGCCAATGACCAGCTTCGCGACGTCCTCGTTGGCGAACTCCACGCCGACCATCAGCCCCTTGCCGCGCACCGCTGTCACCACGTCAGCATACTCCTGTTGCACCGCGCGTAGCCCCGCAAGCAACCGCTCCCCTTGCTCGGCAGCGCGCTCAGGCAGCTTCTCCTCCTGTAGCACCTGCAGGGTGGCGATGCCAGCCGCGCACGCCAGTGGGTTGCCGCCGAAGGTGCTAGTGTGGATGAGCGGGTTGTCGCCGAAGGACTTTTCCCAGATTTCGGGGGTCGCAGAGAAAGCCCCCGAGGGCACTACGCCTCCCCCCAGCGCTTTCGCCAGCGTGATGATGTCGGGCTGCACGCCGTAGTGTTCTACCGCGAACATCTTGCCCGTGCGCCCTAGCCCCGTCTGCACCTCATCCACAATGAGCAGGGCGCCTCGCTCGGTGCACAGCTCACGCAAGCGGGGCAGGTAGTCCTCACTCGGCAGGAAGATGCCTCCCTCCCCCTGAATGGGTTCCAGGATGACGCCTGCTGTATCCTCATCCATCTCACGGGCAGCGGCGTCTACATCGCCAAAGGGCACATGCACGAACCCCGGCACCAGCGGGTAGAAAGGCTGGCGATACTGCTCACGCCCTGTAGCACTGAGCGAGCCCATGCTCTTGCCGTGATAGCCGCCAATCGTGGCGATGAACTTGTGCTTACCTGTGTACTTGCGAGCGATTTTGATAGCACCTTCCACCGCCTCGGTACCGCTGTTGCACAGGAAGCTGAACTGTAGGTTGCCGGGTAGCACCTGTGCCAGCGCCTCGCAGAAGTCTGCCACCAGAGCGTTGAAGAACACTTTGCTGGAAAGAGGCATGCGGTCCAGCTGCGCCTTGACCGCCTCTACCACCTTCGGATGGCGATGCCCCAGAGCGAAGGTGCCGTACCCGCCGAGAAAGTCTAGGTAGGCACGCCCCTGGTGGTCATACACATACATCCCTTCGGCGCGCATCTCCACACCGAAGTCGGCGAACTTCATCAGCTGCGCCAGACCGGGGTTGACATATTGCAAGTACTTCTCGTAGGTCTGCTCCAGAATATCGCTCATCGGCTACCTCCCATTGCCTTTCCAGGTGTGAACCTCCTCTCGTGCGCCTTGGGAACGCGCTCCGCCGCGTCCGCACACAGGGTCACGACAGAGCGTGACCCTCCAAAACACTACTCGCCCAAACTGGAGGGACGCGCTCCGTCGCGTCCGCACACATCATGACGGAGGAGCGCGACCCTCCTAAAACCTGCTGGGACGTGTGCACTGGAGTGGCAGAGTGGGCTCCGCGC
>JANWXG010000029.1 GCA_025057335.1 bacterium
GGAACTGGAGTCGCTACCATCAGGCGGATGGGGCTACGCGCACTTTCCCATCACCGTGCGCTACGCCCGAACACTAGGTCTGGATTGTCTGGGCATGACGGGCAAGTTCGCAGTGTCGTGGGGACACTTCCACAGCTACAAGCCTCAAGCTGCACTGGAGTACGAGTGTTTCCAGATGCTGGCGCTGGGCGCGAAGTGTAGTATCGGCGACCAGCTACATCCCTCTGGCAGGCTGGACCCTGTTACCTACGACCTTATCGGCGCAGTGTACGCGCAGGTAGAAGAGCGCGAGGAGTGGTGCATCGGTGCAGAGCCTATCGTAGAGGTGGGCGTGTTCAACGTGGAGGTGATTCAGCCCCAGCATGTGCGCGTGCCTCCCGCTAACCTCGGGGCATACCGCATCCTGCAGGAGGGCAGACATCAGTTCGACTTCATCGACAGCGAAAGCGACTGGAGCCGTTACCGCGTGGTCATTCTGCCTGATGACGTAGTGATGGACGACGCCCTGGCGCAAAAGGCGCAGGCGTATCTGGATGCGGGTGGCGCGCTGCTGTGCACAGGGAGGTCAGGGCTACATCAAGACAGTTCTGGCTTTGCCTTGAACGAGTTCCCTGCGGTGTACGAGAGGGAGTTGCCCTACTCCCCCGATTTCGTGCGTCCGCTGGGTGCGCTGACGGAAGGCATTGCGGACACGCAGTATGTGATGTACCTGCGCGGGCAGAAGGTGTCGCTTGCGGAGGGGGCGGAGGTGCTGGCGGAAGTGTGGGAGCCCTACTTCAACCGCACTTACCAGCACTTTTGTAGCCACGCGCACGCGCCAGTTGCGCGGCGTTCGGAACATCCTGCCGCACTGCGAAAGGGGCGTGTAGTTTACCTGACGCATCCTGTCTTCAGCATCTTCGCCCAGTACGGCATGACCTTCTACAAGCAGCTGGTGTTGAACGCGTTGAAGCTGCTCCTTCCCCAGCCGCTGGTCGTCGCGGACGCGCCGAGCACGTTGCAGGTAACGTGGAACCGCCAGCCCGCCCATCAGCGGTCTGTCGTGCACCTGCTACACTACATTCCCGAGAGGCGCACGCTCGCCCCCGACTATCTGGAAGACGTGATACCGCTGTACCAGGTCTCCCTGCGCCTGCGTACGAACGCTCCCAAACGAGCATATCTGGCACCGCAGCGCACGGAAATCCCCTTCCAGACTGAAGGAGAATACCTCTGCCTGACCGTGCCAGAGGTGCGTGGTCACCAGATGGTAGTGCTGGAGGAGGGATAGCGCGCGAGCGCAGCAGTGCGCACTACCATACCCCCCTGCGATGGGTGACCTTGACACAGGCAGCACTGTTGTGTTATCCTGCTACTGCCTGGTGTTTGCGTACTACATTTTGGAGAAAGGGGTAGAAAGATGCGTACTGTCGTTATCATGGTATGGCTATCCCTTCTTGCGCTATGCACGCAAGGGCAGCCGCTGGTGTCAGCCCATCCGATTCCGCCACAGTATGTGACTGTTCGACCAGCCAAGCTGGGATTGGGGGAGGTATCCCTCTCTTTGAGAATACAGGAGCTGTCTCCGCAGCAGCTGTCGCTCATCTACGACAACTTCCCAAACGACGATCCTGCTCCACACCTGTTCTACTACGACGCCACCGGCAACGGTGATGGTGTAGGACAAAATTGGTGGGTGGACTACGACAACGTTGGCGCGGGCGGGGAAGTGCGCAGCTTCGAGTTCTCTGCAGGTGTCACGCAAAACAACGCGCGCATACGGGTTTACTTCTTCCGTAATGTCACGCCCACTCGGGCGCCCAGCGTCAACAACCTCATTCCCCTGAAGAATAGCTCTGGTTTCGCTGTGTTCGACATCACAGCACCGAACAGGGGCTACTACACCTTCACTGTGACCCTGCCCCCCTCACTATACTTCAATGTGTCGGGCGACATTGGCTGGAGCGTCGTGAAACCGCGCGAGAGCACGGGGCTGTACGACGTCACATGGGATTTCAACGCCCCCATTGGGCGGAGAGATGCATACTTGTCTGTAGATGGAGGAAGCACCTGGGAGCTGATAGAGTTCTACGGACATCCTGTAGCGAACTTCACCTTGCGTCTGCAGGGTATTCCGGTTCGCACAAACACCACCCTCTTCGGCAATCTAGACCTCGATGGCTTCGAGATGGCAGTGCAGCCCCCGAAGGAGGAAGGGCAACCAGAGAACGATGCCTTCCTACCTACGCTCGAGGTGGAGCTGCGCCAGCCGGGCACTACCAACGCCGTGCGCACCTTCTACCTGACCCCCTACGCGACCGAGCAGCAGATTGACCCTCACACGACCATCCACCGTTACAGCTACCTGTTGCCAGTGGTACCTACTGGCACCTACGACGTCGCCTTCCGCGCTAACCACTGGCTGCGCAAAGTGGTGCCCAACGTCACTATTGGCGGCGTGACTATGCTGGACGTTGCCCTACTCAATGGGGATATCAACGGCAACAACGAGGTAGACCTGCTCGATTTTGGCGAACTGATAGCCGCTTACGGCAGCACGTCTGGCGAACCACAGTGGAACTTTCAGACTGACCTAGACGGCGACCTAGAGGTGGGGCTGCTGGACTTCTCTATCCTGCTGCGCAACTTTGGCTTGTTCGGCGACGAGTAACTTTGCCCCCCGCTCCCGGCGCTTCGGGGGAGGGGGGCTTCGCATGATGTCGTACTGTCCCCCCGCGCGGGCGGCTCAGCCCTGATGTAAGCTGGCTCTTCCGCGCTGATTTGCCTATCCTCCGAACTGGTTGCTCTCTGGCACCACTGCGTACACTAGCGGTTGGAATCGAGGCGCTCCCTCGCCAACGAGGAAACACTCCTGTAGCTCTGCAGCCACCTCCGCCGCCAGCGTATCGTCTTGCGCGTGTACCTCGGCGACGGGCAAGTCGGGTTCCACATGGTCGCCGACATGGCGTAGGATGCGAATGCCAACCGCGTGGTCGATAGCATCCTCTTTGCGTGCACGTCCCGCTCCGAGGCGGACAGCCAACAGTCCCACTCCTCGTGCGTCAACCGCGTGGATATATCCTGTTTGAGGGATACAAATGGGAAGTCGCACACGCGCCTGCGGTAGTAGAGAGGGGTCATCTACTGTGCGCACATCGCCGCCCTGCGCTTGCACAAGTTGGCGGAAGGTCTGCCAAGCAGCGCCCTCCTCCAAGCGCTTACGCACTCGAAGGCGCGCCTGATACAGGTCTGTCTCCAGACCAGCGAGCAACAGGGCGTGCGCCGCTAGCTCTATGCAGAGCACTTCAAAGCGCGCGGAGGCGGCTCCGGCCCGGCGCTGCAGAACGGCTATCGCCTCCGCCACTTCCAGCGCATTGCCTACCGCCTCGCCCAGAGGCTGGCTCATATCAGTCACCAGAGCGAGGGTACGCCGTCCCGCCATCTCGCCAATCTGCACCAGTGTACGCGCCAGTTCCAGCGCATCAGGTAGGTGAGTCATAAACGCACCTGAACCCACCTTCACATCTAGTAAGAGATGCTCTGCCCCGCCCGCCAGCTTCTTGCTCATCACGCTGGAGGCGATGAGCGGGATACAGTCGACGGTGGCAGTCACATCGCGTAAGGCATACAGATATTTATCCGCTGGCACTAGCTCTGGCGATTGCCCTACCAAACAAGCGCCTACCTGCTGCACGAGATGCGCCATCTCCACCGCAGAGAAGTCGGTGCGAAAGCCGGGGATGGACTCCAGCTTATCCACAGTGCCCCCTGTGAAGCCCAGCCCCCGCCCCGACATCTTCGGCACAGCGACTCCGCATGCTGCCAGCAGTGGCACAACCACTAGGCTGGTCTTGTCGCCCACTCCGCCAGTGGAGTGCTTGTCCAGAGTGGGCTTCCCTAGCGGCGGCAGATGTACCTGCTCTCCAGAGTGTTGCAGGATGGTCGTGAGTGTGACGGTTTCACGCGGCGTCATCCCGCGAAAATACACTGCCATAAGCCACGCGGCGACCTGATAGTCAGGCACTTCACCGCGCAAACCGCCCAGCACCAGCGCCTCCAGCTCCTGCTGGCTCAGCTCGCCGCCATCTCGCTTCTTCTGGATGACCTCTGGTATACGCAGCATGGTGCACCCCCCTACCGCCGATTCACGCTCGGTCGCCATCTTCCCTGCTGCCCGCTTTTAGTGGTAGAATCAGGGTACACAGGAAAGGGGGTGTGCTCATGCCTCCAGCAGCATCCAGCGCTCGCTCGCTGGCGGAGATACTGGACAGCCTAACACGCGAGGCAGAAGTTTACCGACCAGTCGAGGACGGCTCGGTGCAGTGTCTCGCCTGCGGACACCGTTGCCTCATCCGCGAAGGCAAACGAGGCATCTGCCAGGTGCGCTTCAATCAGGGGGGCAGGCTCTACGCGCCCTGGGGATATGTGTGTGGATTGAACATCGACCCTATCGAGAAGAAGCCCTTTTTCCACGTGATGCCCGGTTCGCGCACGCTTACCTTTGGCATGCTAGGCTGCGACCTGCACTGCGCATACTGCCAGAACTGGATTACCTCCCAGGCGTTGCGCGACCCTGCAGCGGGCGCGCCCGTAGACCGTATCTCCCCAGAGGAGATGGTGGAGCTGGCGATACGTTACCGCTCCCCGTTCATCACCAGCTCGTACAACGAACCGCTCATCACGGCGGAGTGGGCGGTGAGCGTTTTCCGAGCGGCGCAACCACACGGCATTCGCGGGCTGTTCGTCTCCAACGGCAACCTCACGCGGGAGGTGCTGGAATACCTGCGCCCCTACTTGGTGGGCTATAAAATCGACCTGAAAAGCATGAACGACCGCAGCTATCGCCAGCTGGGCACAACGCTCCGAAATGTGCTGGATGGCATTCGCTTGGTGTATGAATCAGGCTTGTGGCTGGAGGTAGTAACGCTCGTCGTGCCCGGGTTCAATGACAGCGATGAAGAGCTGCGTGAGGCAGCGCGGTTCTTGGTATCGCTATCGCCCGATATCCCCTGGCATGTGACCGCGTTCCACCGCGACTACAAGATGTACGACCGTGACGATACCGATGTGCGCACCCTGCTGCGCGCCGCCGAAATCGGGCGTAGTGAAGGACTGCGCTACGTTTACGCAGGCAATATTCCGGGCGCAGTCGGCGAATGGGAGAACACCTTCTGTCCGCAGTGTAACGCCGTGCTCATCCGGCGGTACGGCTTCCGCGTGCTGGAGAATCATCTCTCTGGCTCTGGTCAGTGTCCACGATGCCACGCCTCTATACCTGGAGTGTGGTCGTAGGGGGGGAACCTGTTGTGAAGACACGCTATCCCCTGTCTTTAGAGGGCGGTCAACGCCGCACATGGTTGTGGCTGCTAGTAGGCGCGCTGGTGCTTTTGCAACTCCTAGTGGTTGGCACGCGCGTCTACACCGACTGGCTGTGGTTTGCCGAGCTAGGATACACGTCGCTGTTCGCACGCGTGTGGACTACTCGCATCAGCCTGTTCCTCGTGTTCAGCGCTCTCTTCTTCGGCATCCTGTACGCCAACCTGTGGCTGGCGCACCGCTTCAGCGTGGGCATGGACGAGGAATGGGAGGAACGGCTGCGCCTACGTCTCGGTATAGCTGTGCCAAGGGCATCGCGTTCCTTACTCTTCTGGACGGCGCTGGTGCTGGCGGTCCTGGTCGGTAGTCAGAGCGCTAGCCAGTGGGAAAGCTGGTTGCTGTTCCGACACGCACAGCCCTTTGGCGTGCGCGACCCGCTGTTCGGTCACGACATCGCTTTCTACATGTTCCGCCTGCCCTTCTGGCGATACTTACACACCTGGTTCACCTTCACCCTAATAGTTACCTTGCTGGCTACCATCGCTTACTACTACCTCAATCGCGGCTTCGAGATGTTCGGCACGCTCACCGCCTTCTCGCCTGGGGTGAAGCCACACCTGTTTCTACTGGCAGCGGCATGTATGGTGTGGTGGAGCATCGGCTACTGGCTTGACCGCTACGATGTGCTCTTCATGCCCAACCGCATCTTCACGGGCGCGGGCTACGTCGAGACCACAGTCCGCTTGCCTGGTCTGTATCTGCTGATGGCGCTGAGCCTGCTCGTCGCCCTCTCACTGGTGTGGAACATTGGGCGAGGACGGGTGCTGCGCGTGCCGCTGATGCTGCTGGCGGCGCTGGTAGGCGTCTCGATACTCGTGCATGCAGTGGTTCCTGCTATAGTGCAGAACGCTATCGTCAACCCCAACGAGTGGGGGTTGCAACGCAAGTATATCGAACGTCACCTTCTCGCGACAAGACAGGCGTTTGGACTGGACAACGTAGAAGAACGCACCTTCGCGGCAGCCACCAATCTGACCGCGTCCGACTTGCAACGCAACAGCCAGACGTTGACCAACGTGCGCATTTGGGACTACCAACCTCTGCAGCGCGTGTTCAACTCCCTGCAGTCGTTTCGCCAGTACTACAAGTTCCATGACGTGGACGTAGACCGCTACACCTTGGACGGGCGCTACCGACAGGTGATGGTTGCCGCACGCGAGCTGTCGCAGCCCGACTTACCTGCCTCCTCCAAAACGTGGCAGAACCTGCGCCTACAATACACGCACGGCTACGGTATCGTGATGACGGCGGTCAACACCGCTACGCCCCAAGGACAGCCCGAGTACCTAGTGCGCGATATTCCTCCACAGAGCAAGGTAGCGCTGCCTCTGGAGCGTCCCGAAATCTACTATGGAGAAATCACCGACAATCCTGTCATTGTACACTCGAGACTAGAGGAGTTCGACTATCCGACCCTGCGCGGCGAGGGAGAGGGCGAAAATCAGTATACGCGCTACCAGGGCACGGGGGGCATCCCCATCGGCAGGAACCTGCTAGCGCGGCTCGCCTATGCCTTCCGCCTAGGAGATAGCTACCTGCTCCTGTCGGGAGACCTTACTCCTGAAAGCCGACTGTTGTTCCGACGCAACATCCGCGAGCGGATGCAAGCCATCACGCCCTTCTTGCTACACGACCGCGACCCCTACATCGTCGTGGCTGACGGCAAACTGTGGTGGATGTGTGATGCCTACACAGTGAGCGACCGCTACCCCTACGCCAGAAGGCTAGAAATCGCTATCGACGCCTTCCGTTACTATCGGTTGAACTACATCCGCAATTCGGTGAAAGTGGTAGTGGACGCCTACAATGGCACGGTGCACTATTACGTTGCTGACGAGCGCGACCCGATGATTCAGACTTATCGGCGTGCCCTGCCCGACTTGTTCAAACCGCTTTCGGAGATGCCCGCGAGCCTGCGTCAACACCTGCGCTACCCGGAAGACCTGTTCCGCATCCAGAGCAACATCTGGGCGCTATACCATATGCGTGACCCGCGCGTCTTCTACATGCGCGAAGACCAGTGGGAAATCGCCAAACAGCAGTCTCCCGACAGCACCGAGCAGGGCGGCGAGTTCCAGCCGATGGAGCCCTACTACCTCATCATGCGCCTACCCGGCGAGCCGCGGGAAGAGTTCTTGCTGCTGACCGTGTTCACTCCGATGAATCAGGAAAAGATGATTGCGTGGATGTGCGCTAAGTGCGATGGAGAAGAATACGGCAAAATCGTGCTTTATCGCTTCCCTAAGGAACGCACTATCTACGGTCCCGCGCAGATGGAACGCCTTATCGGGCAGACCTCGGAGATCCGCACGCAGTTGCGCTTATGGGACCAGCCCGGCTCGCAGGTGGTATGGGGACACCTACTGGTGATTCCCATAGAGCAGTCGCTGCTGTATATCAAGCCCGTCTACCTGCAGACGACGGGCGGCGGAGAGCAGCGCATCCCCGAGCTGAAAAAGGTGATTGTAGCGTACGGTGACCAGCGTGTGATGGCGGATACATTGGAACAGGGCTTGGCTCGCATTTTCGGCACATCTGGCGTCGCGCGCGCCACCCCACCCAGGCAGGCTCCTTCCACGATACCTGCTCCATTGCCACCACCGAGTACGGAGGATGTGCGCACATTGGTCAATCAGCTGGCGGAAGCCCTTCGCGCTGCAGAAAGCGCACAACGACAAGGTAACTGGGCGGAGTACGGCAGGCAGCTAGAACGGGTGAAGGAGTTCATCAATAGGCTGCAGCAGCGCACCGCAGCACCATAACGCCTCCCCTACCCTCCCCCGCGGGGCGACAACACGCACAGCGTCGACGGTCAGCTCGCGCTGACTATCTCTGCTCTATAGGCACGTACGACAGACCGTCGGGCCCGATGTACTTCGCGCGTGGGCGTATCAGCTTGTTGTCCGACCACTGCTCCAGAATGTGCGCCGTCCATCCGACGGTGCGGCTAATGGCGAAGATAGGTGTGTAGAGCCCCGCTGGAACCCTCATGGTGTGATAGCAAATGCCCGAGTAGAGGTCGACGTTCGGGAACACCTTGCTGTTGGCAAGCATCGTGCGCTCTACTTCACGGCAGGTCTGGTAGAGCCACTCATGTTCGGTTCCCTTCGTCAGCTGCTCCGCGTAGCGGCGTAGGATGGTCGCGCGCGGGTCCTCGGTGCGGTAGACGCGGTGTCCGAAGCCGGGCACCTTCACCTTGTTCGCTAGCGCGTTCTTGACCCATGCCTCCGCCTTGCTTGGCTCGCCGATTTCGAACAGCATCTTCATCGCCTGCTCATTCGCTCCACCATGCAGCGGTCCCTTTAAGGCACCAATCGCAGCAGTCACGGCAGAGTACATATCCGACAGGGTAGACGCGACTCCCCGTCCCACAAAAGTAGAAGCGTTGAACTCGTGGTCAGCATGCAGCACGAGCGCTACATCCAACACGCGCACCCAGAGCTCGGGGGGTTCCTGACCATGCAGGCAGTAGAGGAAGTTATAGGCGATGCTCTTTCCCGGTATCGGCTGGACTGGCTCTTGTCCCTGTCGCAACCGTTCGTAGGCAGCGACGAGCAGGGGGATACGCTGCGTCAGCCGAGCAGCGATGCGCATGCCCGCTTCCGCGTCGATGCGGTTGCCTTCTGGGTCCCAATGACTCAGCGCAGATACCGCTGTGCGCAACGCCTCGATCGGCGTTGTGGTCTTCGGAAACAGGCGCATGAGCTCTACCATCTCGGCGGGCAGCTGCATGTCGCCTAGCAGGCTGTCCAAAAAACGTTCGAACTCCGCCTTGGTCGGCAGTCTGCCGTACCACAGCAGGTAAGCCACCTCCTCAAAAGTCGACTTCTCTACCATCTCGACGATGTCGTAGCCTCGGTAGAGCAGTCTCCCCTTCTGCCCGTCGATGAAGCAGATGCTCGAGGTAGAGGCAACCACATCCATCAGACCAATATGCACGGTCTGTTCCTCGACGTTCTGGCTCATGGCGTATCCCCCTTCGCGAACAAGAGTGCGGCATGCTGTTTACTTTTTGCCCAGCGCCTTCAGAGCGTATTCGCGCGCCGACTCCAGCTGTCCCGCAGAACCGAGCAGCTCGTTGCGGCTGGCGATGAACTTGGCGTACTCCTGCATGAAGATTTTACCCGGCTCGCGGAGGTCAAACTTGTCGCAATGGTCACGGAAGAACTCGCGATGCACGCGGCACCATACCAGCCGCCCGTCGGTGTCGATGTTAATCTTGCATACGCCGAGCTTGGCAGCGGGTAGGTACTGCGCCGGGTCGACTCCCTTAGTGCCCTTCAGGCATCCGCCCGCCGCGTTGATGCGCTCGACCTCATCCTGCGGAATGGACGAGGAGCCATGCATCACCAATGGGAATCCCGGAAGACGCTTCTGGATTTCGGCGACCCGCTCCATGTGGATGCGCTGGGTGCCGCTGAACTTGTAGGCGCCGTGGCTGGTGCCAATCGCTACGGCGAGGCTGTCGCAGCCCGTGCGCTTCACGAACTCCTCCGCCTCAGCAGGGTCAGTGAGGCGAGCGTCCTTCTCGTCCACCGAGATGTGCTCCTCCACACCGCCCAGCATGCCCAGCTCCGCCTCCACGCTGATGCCTTTGGCGTGTGCTGCTTCCACCACCCGCTTGGTGACGGCGATGTTCTCCTCAAACGGTAGGTGCGAGCCGTCAATCATCACGGAGGTGTAGAAGCCGCTCTCGATGCAGTCGTAACAGGTCTGCTCGTCGCCATGGTCCAGATGCACAGCAAACAACGCATCGGGCCATATCTGCTCTGCCGTGCGAATAATCGCCTCCAGCATCCGCTTGTCGGTGTACGAGCGGGCGCCCTTGCTAATCTGGATGATGAAGGGTGCCTGCGACTCCATGTTGCCTCGGAACAGCCCCATGGCTTGCTCGAGGTTGTTCACGTTATACGCGCCCAACGCATACTTGCCGTATGCGTGTTCGAACAAGATACGAGTTGGCACAATCATGATCCGGTCTCCTCACTGACAGGGTTTCTGGTACTTTTCATTTCAGCACACGAGGTTCCCTTTCCTGCTATCGCACCATCGGTTGGCAATCGCTCCAGAAGGTGTTGGTTTCACCTCCCGGGGAGACAGCACCTCCTATATAGAAACACGGGTCATAGGGTCGCCTCTGCGGGCACAAGCATCCACCGCAGACGCGAACCCTATGACCGTCCTCAAATAGTCGGACTGCCTACTGGCTGGCGGCAGCCTGCTTAGGCTCGCCTGCCTGGTAGAACTGCCATACCATCCAGCCCACTGTTGCCAGCCCAATCACCAACAGCACGGCGAAGATGATGAACACGCCCCACTGCGGGTTCACGGGAATGGTGTTCACATCGATATGCGGCTGCAGATACATCTGGCGTAGGCTGTGGCGTGTTACCGACATCAGGGTAATCGCCACCACCGTGAGCAGCACGGCGCCGGGTAGGCTCCGATTGACGAGCAGAAGACCGAGCACCGCTGCCAACACTCCCGCCCACAGCACGACTGTGTTCACCGTGTTGCCGCCGATAAAGCTCTGCAGGAAGTTGCTGGGCAGGCTGAACAGGAACCATAGCCCAACCCCAAGCTGTACCAGCGTCGCCCCGATAAACCACTTCGCGCCGTAGCGTACCGCCTCATCGCCCCAACTATCGCCGCGCTTGCGCGCCAGCAACCCCAGCAGGGCAATCCCCAGCCCCGCTACGGCGAACGCGGCGACCATGAAGTGGAGGTAGCGCGGGATGAGCGTCGGCTCCGACCAGTTCAGATGCAACCCCGCCGGACTAGCGTCATACATGGGCGCCCATTTCTCCGGGGTAAGCTTCAGCGTAGCGTTGTGCGTGTATAGCAGACCCACCAGCAGGATAAACAGCGCACTCATCCAGGCGATAGGGGTAACCCATCGCCCCAGCCAGTCGGGGCGGAACTGCACCAGATACAGCCCGTAATACGCCAGCAGTACCAGCGCCACCACCGACAACCAGGGCCACGCCATCAGGATGGACGCCGTGTAGAACGCCTGTCCATACAGCACCTGTACGAACAGCAGCGGGGCGATGCCCAGCGTGATGGTGAAAGACATGACCACAGGCAGCGCTCGGGACAGACGCTTCGCCAGCTCCGCATGGAAGGGGCTGTGCTTCCCCTTGCGCAGACCTATCGCCATGATGGTGGTGCCGCCTACCAGCAGGTTCATTGCCAGGATGTGCAGAATGAACGTGAACACTAGCAAGATTTGCAACAGCCATGCAGGCGCAGGCAAGCCTGCAGGGTCAGGGGGGGGTATGACTACGGGCATCTCTCCGAACCTCCTCTCTGATTAGCGTGACGCCGCCTGCTGTACTTCCACCGGGTTGTTCAGGCTATATAGCCACTCAGTCAGGGCTTTGCGCTCCTCCTCCGTGCCTAGGAAAGGCGGCATGTATCCCTTCAGCTGGTCTAGATTCTGTAGCTGCATGTCGATGAAGTCTTTCTTCCAGCCTTTCACGGCGAACTTGATGCCGTTGAAGCCGTTGACCGTGTGGCACGACTGGCAGTGGAAGCGGAACACCTTCTCGCCCATGCGTAGTAGGTCTTGTTTGTCCTGCTCATCCAGCAGCGACCACTTCGCCGAGGCAAGCACGCCACGCTCCCACACGTTCTGCACGTCCTCGGTGCGAACGGCGTTCGAGTACATGTAGTCGTAAATGATGTAGGGCTTGCGCACTGCCTCGCGCACCCATTCCGTGACGCCTGTGGTCACCAGACCTAGCGCGACAATCACGAATGCGAAGGTGACGTGGAAGCGCCGCGGGAACAGGAACGGTCCCGCCAGCGTGGCGAGGAACACGAAGGCAGAGAAGACCACGCTCGCGGCAGCAAACAGCGTCACCACAGGCGCGCCGCCCATCGAAATCTCCCGCGCCTGGTCAGGGATGCGCGAGATGTACCAAATGCCGCCGATGGGGATGACGGTCATGCCCACGAGCACCCACTTGGAGGCGTACTTCACCACGCGCTCGCGCAGCGACTCGTCCGCCTCCGCTGACGCCGTGATGAGCGCATACAGCCCCGCCAGCGCTACCGCCACTGCCGTACGCACCACTAGCGACGGCAACATGCTGGGGTTGAAGAAGGCATCCACGATGGAGCGCGTCTCCACCCACTTGCCTGGCGTGAGCATGAAGGTAAGAATACCGTTAATCATGAACAGGCTCAGCCACGCCCCAGCAAGGTATATCCACCCCACGCGGATGTGCGTGCGAGGGTCCAGCCGGTTCCACCCGTAGTAGTAGATGAACGCAGCGAGCAGCTCCACGATGAAGAACACCCACTCAATCGCCCACGCCCAGACGAAAATGTGGATCAACGCGGAGGTCGCCGACGGGTGAACCAGACCGATAGCCCACCAGATGCCTACCCCACTGATAGCGCCAAACACCAGCGCCACCAGGATGAAGAAGGTACTGTGTCGCTTGAGATAGCCTAGCAACGCCTCGTCGCCCGTACGACGGGCACGGATTTCACTCAGCACCAGAAACAGCCCCGAGCCGATGGCAAAATGTGCCACGAACACGTGCAGAATGGCGATGATGCCAATCAGCATCCCGCCACCCAGCAGCGGCACATCCCAGAACGGGTACTCCATCTGTCACCTCCAATTCTTAGAGATGAAAATCATTAGCGTTATTATTGTATCAGAACATTCTCAACTAAGTCAATAGAGTTGCTCTCTCTTATTTAAAAACACTAATTGTTTAGCTGCGCTAAGACTTCGTGATGGTATGAACTCCACGCTTGGAGAAGGGAATTCTTCTGACGATGCTGCAGTGTAGCGGGCAGTCTCGCTCCGTTGTCGTCTTCAGACGCCCCGCCTGTACCCTGGCGGTTGCCTACTCGGCTCACCGGGAGGTTCGCCCTCCAACCTACCTCATTGGGGGGCGAGGCTCCTGCCGAGCTGTTCTCCCATCACGCTGAGCGAGGTCGCTCGTTCTCCAGAAAGCATGTCCTACAGCCGAGAATATAAGAAGAGGAATTTGCAGGAGCAAAGCGAGGTGACACACGGATGTGGGCTTTCTTCGCCTATCTGATTGCAGCGACCGCCTTCTACACTATCCTAGTGATGATAGCGCAACCTGACCCCTACGAGCAAGAAGCGTGGGAGCTGCCAGAGGAGGTGTCCGTGCCCACTGCTACAGAGGAAGAGGAAACCGAAGCGTATCGCCAGGCAGCATAGGGTTCCTCCTCCTCTCGCAAAGGGGGGGGGACGCAGTCTCCTGCTTGGCATCTCGCGCCTCTACACCGCATAGCCGATCGCCGACAGGCAATTCGTTCAGCGCATCAGCTCCATACGCGAGGCAGGATGTATCGTCGGGCACGGCGTAGCTCGAACTGGCAATGGGTTCGGGACGGATGTTGGGATGTCCAGAACGATAACGGTTCGAGCGGCGGACTGGAGCGCCTGGGCACGGGTTGGTGCGCCCTTGTGCCTGTCGTTGCCCGCTGACCGTTCGCTACAACGCGCGGCAGAAACAGGGCGGGTACGGCTGGTAGACAGGCGGACAGGTGTTTCGCTGGAGGTACAGTGGCAGGATGGCTCCCTGTGGACGATAGTTCCATCAGCCCCCCTTTCCGGTGTCTTTCAGCTAGAGCTCATTCCACAACCGCTGCCTGTGCGCCTGCGCGCCTTTCGCGACCACGCGACGAGACAAATCTTGATTGAGGAAGATGGGCGCCCCGTATTGTGCTATAATTACTGGACAGTAGAGCGTCTTGACCGACATGCACAGGTAGCTCCACCTAACCGCATCTACTCGCGTCCGCGCAGCGATTACATCCATCCGCTCTACGGGCTGCAGGGAGAGGTAATGACCGAGGACTGGCCAATTGACCATCCGCACCACCGAGGCATCTATTGGGCTTGGCCTGAGGTGGACTATCGGGGTGAACGCGGCGACCTACACGCCCTGCAGCGCGTGTTCGTATACCCCACTGGCAGGTACCGCGTCACCGACGGGGTAGTATTCGCGCAGGTAGAGGCGGAGAACGTATGGCGCTGGGAGGATGGAGACCCTATCGCGCTGGAGTGGGCACGCATCCGGGTGTATCGCCGTACTGGACAGGGGCAATGTATCGACCTTGCCCTCTTCTTCACTGCGCTCAAACAGCCTGTGTTGCTAGCGCGACGGCAAACCAATCTCTATGGCGGGCTCAACCTGCGCCTGTCCGCCATACAGGAACAGCAGTTTCTCTTTCACACTGAAGGACAGCAGGCGTGGGCGGGGGCGTTTGGCGTGTTCCCCAAGGGCAACCAGCCAGCAGGCTTGCTGATATTTCCTCATACCAAAAACCACTATCACCCGCCCGAGTGGGTACAGTACCCAGACCTGAACTGGCTACAACCCACCTTCCCTGCATCGGGTATCCGATACGAGCTGTCACCCGGCAAGCCGTTGGCGTTGCGCTATCGGCTCTGGATTCGTCAGGGAGAGGCGCCTCCGCCCGACTTGTGGCAGGCGATGTGGCAGGCATACACCACACAGGAGAGAGGTGAGGAGGTATGAACAACGTCGTTCGGCAACAAGGAGGTATTCCTACTGTGGTGCCCGCCTCCGCTGTGGGGCGAGGCGGCCGCCCCGCCCCCAGTGAGCGCATCGCTATCGGTCTCATCGGCGCAGGCGGGATGGGCAGGGTCAACCTGCAAAACTGCGCACAGTATCCCGACGTTGTGGTAACCGCTATCTGCGACGTATGGGAAAGCCGACTAAAGGCTGCCTTAGAGCCGTTCAAACGCACTGCGAGAGGCTACCGAGACTACCGCGAACTGCTGGAACGTCCTGAAGTAGACGCCGTGATTATTGCCACTCCGCCACATTGGCACACCTTACAAGCGATTCACGCTGCGCAAAGGGGCAAGCATATCTACCTGCAGAAACCCATGACCCTTTACCCCGACGAGAGCCTAGCGGTGCGTAATGCTGTACGCCGGCATCGAGTCATCACCCAGATTGGCACGCAGATTCACGCTAGCGACAACTTCCGCCGCGTGGTAGAGTGGATACGCTCTGGCAAGCTGGGGCACGTCAGCGTGGTGCGTACCTTCAACGTGATGAACCAGGGTCCTCAAGGCATCGGGCACGCGCCCAAGGAGCCTCCTCCGCCCGACCTAGACTGGGAGATGTGGCTAGGGCCCGCCCCCAAGCGCGAGTTTAACCGACTGCTGGCTGCTGATGGCTACTACCATAACTCCTTCTGGGACTACTCCGGCGGATGGACGATGGGCATGGGACCGCATATCATCGACCTGCCTGTGTGGGCACTGGAGCTGGGCGTACCGCTGGTCACCTGCTCAACGGGGGGGCGCTTTGTGCTACGCGACGATGGCGACGTGCCCGATACGCAGGAGGTGCTCTGGCAGTATCCCAACGTCACGATGACGTGGACGATGAACCTGTGCAACAGCTTTGGCTTCGACTTCGGGCGCGGGCAGCCCGCCCGACGCTTGGGCATCTACTTTCACGGCGTCAACGGCACGCTTTTTGCGGACTACACTCGGCACGAGGTGGTACCCGAGGGCGACCTGCTCAAAGACCCCACGCCGCCGCCCCAGAGCATCCCGTCCTCGCCTGGGCATGAACGCGAGTGGCTCGACTGCATCAAAGCGGGCAAGCAGCCCAGCTGCAGCGTGGAGTACCATTATCGCATCGACCTGGCGCTCACGCTGGCGAATGTCGCATACAGAGTGAGGCGCGCAGTGCGCTGGAACCCGCGCACCGAACGCATCGAGGGCGACCGTGAGGCGCAACGCCTCGCGCGACCGCAATACCGCCCGCCCTGGAAGTTCCCGGAGGAGTATCTGAGGTAAGTAGAACACTCGACCACGAGAGGACGGAACATTGCGCGTCGCTTGCAGACACGGTTCGATTACTTACTGCTCATCATGGAGCTGGAGATGAAACCGCCTGCTTAGGCAGGGGGGGCACACAGCCTCATAGCTTCAGTATCAAGCTTCGCCCCTCTGCTGGGTAAACTGAGGCTAGGGCTGTGGGAAACAGAAACCCACCTATGCAGGTTTCGGAAAAAATGTGCAAGCTGGGTGTTTCCCTCATGGTCAACATTCGAATGGTGGGGAACCTAACTTGTCCAAGCCAAACGAGATTTTCCGCTCTCTTGCCCGCTGTAGCCCCTTTCGGTTCCGCGCCACACGACAGTGGGAAGGCTCGGCAGGAGCCTCGCCCGCCAGCTCCTCTCTCATTCTCAGAGCCTCTTGTCAATAGACTATGTGGTTCGTCAAGGGAAAGTGCTTAGATGCTCCACTACAAGCTGAAGAGCGCGTAAGACGCACTCGGTTGAGGCGTTCCCTGTTGGTGGTCGCGCATGTCAGTGCGCCTTTCGTCATTCTGAGCGGAGCGAAGAATCTCTCAGATGCTTCACCCTGTTCAGCATGGCGGGAGTTTGGCTGGGTGAGAGCCTCTTCCCCCAGCCCCCTGTACTCTGGGCGAAGCCAGGGGTCCCAGCCCCCGTGACAGCTGATTTTGCGACGACGGCGCCGTTCTGCTATAATAACATGGTATGTTTACCGTACTTTGCCTGCTGGTGAGGATATCCACGCATGCCCGAAGAGACACTTGTACAACAACCTGAGATTGAGATTGTCCCGCTGGAAGAGGAGCTTAGCCGTTCCTACCTCGGTTACGCGATGAGCACCATCATTGCGCGCGCTCTGCCTGACGTGCGCGATGGGCTCAAACCTGTGCAACGACGTATCCTCTACGCTATGCGCGAGATGGGAGTCACGCCCAACAGCGCCCACGTGAAGTGCG
>JANWXG010000002.1:0-2898 GCA_025057335.1 bacterium
CGACCCGCAGTTTGGCGCTCGCCCGCTGCGGCGCGCGGTGCAGCGCCTCATCGAAGACCCGCTGGCGGAGGAGATTCTGCTCGGACGCTTTAGCGAGGGCGATACGGTCGTCGCTACGCTGGACGAGGACGGCAGACTGGTGTTCCTGAAGAAGGAGACCTTCGAAGCGGAGAACCCTCCCGAACCTGCAGGAGTCGGATAGCGCTGTAGCGAACATCCCGCTGGAAAGCCAGCGGGATGTTTGGCTTCTTCTGGAGGAGATGGTGCTCAAGAGGCGCGAGGCGCTTGCTGCTGGTGCTCTGCCTGCCTCTGCTGGTAGCGGTCTCCTCTCAGGGGCAAGGCAGTGACGCGACAGCTTCGCGCTGTTTTTGCGCTGGGGCGATGACGTGCTCTTCTACCCTCTGTATGATGACGTTGCCCCGCGTCCGCTGAGGTGGAAGCTTTACCTGTCGGAGCCGTTGTCTTCACGAGGAGAACCGCTCTACCTGACTTTCGACGACTTCCCGCAGAGCGGCGATGAAGCCCTGCTGGAGGCGCTGCAGCAGTTGCACCTGCAGGTGACGCTGTTCGCCATTGGGCGCAACGCCAAGCGGATGCCCGAGCTGGTGCGGCGCGCCGTGCGCGAGGGGCATGTGCTCGCTAACCACTCCTACTCTCATCTCACGGGGGAGAGGGACGTGCAGGAGTGAGCCGATTCCAGACAGGCGAACCGCGTGTCGCAGCAGCTGGCGGGGCAAACGCCGTGCCTGCTGCGTCTGCTGGGCGCTCCTCACGCCCCCGTTGCCCAGCGGGTGGCGCAGGCGCTGGGGATGCAGGCAGTGGGCTACACGGTCAACCCCTACGATTTCGCCCGCCAGGGCGCGCGGATGCTGGTGGAGCGCATCCTGTCACAGGCGAAACCAGGCGGTGTCGTGCTGTTGCACTGTGGCGTGAGGCAAACGGTGGAGGCGTTGCCCGTCGTTGTCGAAGCGCTACGCAAACGGTTCGCCTTAGAGGTCTTGCGATGAGGCGAGAGGAGCAGCAGCGGCTGATGCACTTTCTACGGGTGCACCTGGAGGCGAGAGTACAGTGTCAGCCCCCTCCGTCGCCGCCCAGCCCCCGCGAGGTGCCAACGGTCTGGCAACAGCCGGGAGGGATGTTTGTCACGCTGGAGGTCGCCCATCGGGTGCGTGGGTGCAGCGGCAGCCTCTTCCCCTGCCTGCCTCATCGGTGGCAGGAGGCACAGCAGGCGCTGGAGCACGCCCTGCGCGCGCCAGACGGGCGAGAGGGTGTCGTGCTGCCCTACGAGGGGCGCGTCCGGAGCGAACGCTTGCGCTGGGCGTATCAGAAGGCAGGAGCGCCGATAGGCAGCCCCGCACAACTGTATCGTCTGCGCGCGGTGCGTTCCGGAGACTAACGCTGGCAAACCTTGACCTTTCGTTCCCATTCTGATACAATCTGCATGTAGTTTGGGTGAGGTATGATTACGGTCGTTGTGCAGGAAGCGTCATGAGTTGTCGTGTCGCGGGAAATGAGAAAGCGCAAAGGAGGGAATACCACCATACGCTCCTGCGCTCGACGTTATCTGCACTCCTTCTCTGCTGGCTGGTCGGAGCGGCAGCCGCCCAATCGGAGTTGCCTCCGCAGGTCACCATCGTCGTGGTCTCTACGGGGCAGGGGGAAGACCGCCTGAACTTCGCATTCAGCCGCTCTGTTCCCGAGGCGGAGGCACGGGAGCGGTTCGAGCAGCTGTTGCGCTACGGCGGTTGGCAGGGGAGGTTACTGCGAATACGCACAGAAGCCCCACGTACCATAGAAGGCAACACCCTACCTCCCATCACCGACGTTATCGGACGCGCCCGCAATGTGGTGGACCGCCAGAGCGGCGGCTTGCCTGTGGAACCCTTCCTGCGCGCCTTCTCCGACCTAGACGCCTTCGAGATATACTTCCTCATCCCCGGGGAGATGTCTTTTCAGGGGTTGCGCGAGTGGAGCACGCGCGACCTGCAGGTGAGGCTGATTCACACTCCGGGAGTCTACCGCTATCAGGTACGTATTCTACGACACGGCGCCGATGTTGACCTCAGCGTGCCGTTCCTGCAGCCCGTGCAGGAGCAGGCTGCTCCATCGCCAGAGCAAAAGGAAAGGGCACTGGGCTGGCGAATCGCAGGGTGGGCACTGATTTCGCTGGCGCTGGGGGGCATGGCATACCTCGTGATGCGTTGGGCAATACGCCACTCCTCCCGACTGCCAGCTTCTACTCCACGCCGGGAATCGACAAGAGAGGGATAATGCCGATGTTGGAACTGAGTGAGTTATTGCGCTACGGTGCGTCGGTCAAAGCGTCCGACCTGTTCATCAAGGAAAACACGCCGCCGACGTTGCGCGTGCACGGCAAGATTCAGCCCATGGACCTGCCACCGCTCACCGCAGACGACACGCGCAACCTGGCGTACAGCGTGATGACCCACGAGCAGATTGGACGGTTCGAGCACCGCCACGAGCTGGACCTGGCTTTCACTATCGAGGGCATCACGCGCGTACGCGCCAACATCTACCAGCAGCGCGGCAGCATCGCAATGGTCTGTCGCCTCATCCCCCTTACCATTTACACGCTGGAAGAGCTCAAGATGCCCCCTGCCGTGGCGGAGCTCGCCAAGCAACGCCAGGGACTGGTGTTGGTCACAGGGCCCACCGGGTCAGGTAAATCTACGACGTTGGCGGCGATGATTGACCTCATCAATAACACGCGCCGCTGTCACATCGTCACTATTGAAGACCCTATCGAGTTCGTCCATCCCGACAAGATGGCGATCGTGAGCCAGCGCGAGGTGGGCATCGACACCGACAGCTTCAGCGACGCCCTGAAATACGTCGTGCGCGAAAGCCCCGACGTCATCCTCATCGGCGAGATGCGCG
>JANWXG010000002.1:2908-6134 GCA_025057335.1 bacterium
TTGAGACCATGCACGTCGCCATGCAGGCGGCGGAGACGGGACACCTGGTCTTCTCGACGGTGCACACCCCCAGCGCGGCGGAGACGATGGACCGTATCATCAACATGTTCCCACCACACGACAAGCCCCAGATTTGTATGCGCCTGTCGAACTCGCTACGCGGCATCGTCTCCCAGAAGCTAGTGCCCCTCAAAGACGGCAGCGGGCGCATCGCCGCCGTAGAGGTGATGGTCGCCACCCCCACCATTGCCAAGCTTATCGAGGAGGGGCGCGTAGGGCAAATCTACAACGCCATCGAGGAGGGACAGTTCTGGGGAATGCAGACCATGAACCAGTGTCTCTACAAGTACGTGAAGCAGGGTCTGATTAGCGAGGAGGATGCGCTGGCATTCGCTGGCAACCTCACGGAGATGCGCCAGATGTTACGACGATAACGCAGCCAACAGGGGAGGAAAACACCAGAGATGCACTTAGATGACCTGCTGCGCATGGTGGTACAGCGTGACGCTTCCGACCTGCACCTGCGGGCGGGAGAGCCTCCCATCCTGCGCATTCACGGTGACCTGAAGCGCACCGACCTGCCGCGTCTCACTGCTGAGGATGTGCAGAACCTGATGTACGCCATCCTCAACGAGGAGCGCAGGCGGCGCTTTGAACAGTATAAAGAGCTCGACCTCTCCTACGAGGTGCCCGGGCTGGCACGCTTCCGCGTGAACATGTTCTGGCAACAGCGATGCGTGGGCGCGGCGCTGCGTCTTATCCCCTTCCGCATCCGCACCATCGACGAGCTGCTCATGCCGCCAGTCGTGAAAGAGCTATGCATGCGCCCGCGCGGGCTGTTCCTCGTCACTGGTCCTACGGGCTCGGGTAAGTCTACCTCGCTGGCAGCGATGATCGACCATATCAACTCCCACAAGCGCTGCCACATCATGACCATCGAGGACCCTATCGAGTACATGCACCATGACAAACTGTCCATTATTAACCAGCGCGAGCTGGGAGTGGACACGCACTCCTTCGCCGACGCCCTACGTCACGTGATGCGTCAGAACCCCGACGTGATTCTGGTGGGCGAGATGCGCGACCTAGAGACCATCCACCTCGCCATCACCGCCGCCGAAACGGGGCACCTGGTCTTTTCCACCGTGCACACGCAGGACGCCCCACAGACCATCGACCGCATCGTGGACGTGTTCCCACCAGAGCAGCAGCAACAGATACGGATGCAGCTGTCGGTCGTGCTGGTGGCGGTGCTCTCGCAGACGCTGTTGCCCAACGCGCAGGGCACCGGGCGCGTGGCGGCGTTCGAGCTGATGGTGGCGACGCCCTCTGTGCGCAATCTCATCCGAGAGGGCAAGACGCACCAGCTGTACATGGACATCCAGACAGGCGCGGAGTACGGGATGCAGACGCTGGATAGCTGCTTGCTCAACCTGGTGCGCAGGGGGCTGGTGGACTTCGAGGACGCTATCGCCAAGTCGTCGAACCCGCGCGACTTCGAGCAGCGCGCTCAGCGGATGATGGCGGGAGTGCAAGTGTAGGGATGGAAGTTACCGTACCAGAGCACATCCGTCGTGAATGGGAAGCCAGTGGGCGCCCAGAGCGGGACCCTGGCTTGCGCGAAACCCTGCCCCATCTGCCCCGGCTGCCGCTGGTCATCGTGTGTAGCTATCTGGATAAAGAGATTAATCACGGCAACATCCTGCGCATCGCCGAGGCGTTCCGCGTGCAGGAGGTGGTGTTCAGCCGGTGCGACGGGCGCGAGAAGAACTACGCGGGCGCAGAGGGCGCGGAGAAGTGGCAACCGCATCGGTGGGGCGACCCGCTGGAGGAGATACATTCGTTGCGCGCCCGAGGCTACCACATCGTGGCGCTCCATCTGGGTGAGGGAGCCATCCCACTGGAGCGGATGGAGTGGCGCTTCCCCCTTGCGCTGGTCATCGGTGAGGAGCTGCACGGCGTGCCGCCCGACGTGCTGGCGGAGTGTGAGCAGTGCGTGGCTATTCCCCTTTACGGGGCGACCACCTCCCTGAACGTGGCGGTTGCTACAGGCATTTGTGTCAACGCCATCGCGACCGCCTATCGCCTGCAGGTAAACCCCTGTTTTCTCCCTGCGCGAGCCGTATCGCGAAGGCTGTTGTCTATCCAAAACCATTCTGGAGAGAGGAGATATGGCGATCACAGTTGACGAGCTGTTGACGAAGGTGGTGCAACAAGATGGTTCTGACCTGCACCTGAAAGCAGGACAGTATCCCATGGTGCGCATCTATGGCGACCTCTACCCGATGCAAGAATACGGTAAGCTCAGCTCGGAGCAGGTGCGCGCTCTCTGCTTCAGCATCGTCTCACCCGCGCAGCGCGCGCGCTTCGAGAAGGAACTGGAACTGGACTTCGCCTACGAGGTGCCAGGGCTATCGCGTTTTCGGGGCAACATCTACCAGCAGCGGGGGCACGTGCAGGCGGCGTTCCGCGTTATCCCCTACCGCATCCAGACAATGGAAGAGCTGTATCTACCGCCTGTGTGCCGATACTTCGCGGAGCGCCCACGCGGACTGGTGCTGGTAACCGGTCCTGCCGGCTCGGGCAAATCCACCACACAGGCGGCGATGCTCAACTACATCAATGAGAACTTCCCAGTGCATATCGTGACAGTGGAAGACCCGATAGAATTCGTGCATCAGCCTAAAGTTGCGCTGGTCAATCAGCGCGAGCTGGACACCGACACTCTCTCCTTCGCCAACGCGCTCAAGTTCGTGCTCCGCCAGGACCCGGACGTGATCCTGGTGGGCGAGATGCGCGACCTGGAGACCATCCACCTCGCCATCACCGCCGCTGAGACGGGGCACCTGGTGTTCGGAACGCTGCACACGCCTGACGCGGTGCAAACGGTAGACCGCATCATCGATGTCTTCCCCCTGCACCAGCAGCAGCAGATACGGATGCAGCTGTCAGTGAACCTGGTGGGCGTGATTTCGCAGACCCTGTGCAAGCGGGCGGACGGCAGAGGGCGCGTGGCGGCGTTCGAGGTGCTGGTGGGCACCTTCGCCGTGCGCAACCTCATTCGTGAAGCCAAGACCTATCAGATTACCTCTCTCATCCAGACGGGCACCAAGCAGGGCATGATGACGCTGGACCAGTCGCTGACATCGCTGGTCAAACGCGGCGTCGTGACCTACGAGGAAGCGCTCAGCAAGGCAAAGGACATCAAGGAGTTCCACGCCCTGCT
>JANWXG010000002.1:6143-11145 GCA_025057335.1 bacterium
GCTGGTTAAACGCGGCGTCGTGACCTACGAGGAAGCGCTCAGCAAGGCAAAGGACATCAAGGAGTTCCACGCGCTGCTGGGCATGGACCAGCCGCAGGCAGCTGGTCGCCCTAGTGCGCCCAGTATGGCGGGTGTCCGAGCCAGCGGCAACTGAGAAGAAGAGGCGATGTCGATGCAACCTCTGGCAAATCCGCCTGGACGCCGTGTGGCGGTAGTGGCGAACGGCACAGTGCCCGCGTCTGAGAGGCTGGCGCGCCAGTACTGTCGCGACCGGGCGGTACCAGAGGAGCAGCTCATCTTGCTCCGATGCACCTCCTCGGAAAGCATTCCCGAAGGCGACTACCTCACCGACATCCAGGCGCCTGTGCGCCGGGCGCTGCGCGAACGCCAGCTGGTAGATAAGGTAGACTACCTGCTGCTGGTGAAAGGAGTGCCCATCAAGACCGCTCAGCGCGGCTTCTCGGTGGACAGCCTGCTGATGTGTATGAACCTGACGCTCTCCCCCCGCAGCCGCAATCCCTACTTCGGCAAGCAGGAACCCTTCTCGTCTGCGCGTTACGGCGGACTGTATCTGGTCGCCCGACTGGATGGCTACACCTTCGCTGATGCGAACGCCCTACTGGAACGTGCCCTGAAGGCGAGACGGGCGGACGGCTTGTTCCTGCTGGACATCAGTCCCTCTCATCAGCGCAGCGGATACGCGGCAGTGAACGAGGCAATGCGCCGTGCCGCGCAAGCACTACGACGCAAGCGGCTGCGTGTGATGCTGGACGAGAGCGGGGAGTTCATCGGAGGACAGAAGGGGCTGATGGGCTACTACTCATGGGGCAGCAACGACCCCAAATACAAGAGGGAGCTGTATACAAGCAACACCTTCCTGCCGGGCGCGATTGCCGAAACCGCCGTTTCTACCAGCGCACGTACCTTTCTGCCTACCGACCAGGGGCAATCACTGATTGCTGACCTCATCAAGACAGGCGTAACGGGCGTCAAGGGCTACGTCTCCGAACCGTACGCCGACGCCCTCTGCCATGCCGACATCCTGTTTGACCGCTACACCGACGGCTATACCCTCGTCGAGAGCTTCTGGATGGCGACGCCCTACCTGTTCTGGAAGGATATGGTAGTGGGCGACCCGCTCTGCGCTCCCTATGCGTGATAGGGAGAGCCTGTCCAGCGTGAGCCGAGACCGCCCTTCCTTTTGACGCCAAAGCTGCATGTGCGGGAGCAGTATCGCCGTTCTCCTCCTTCCTGTTTATCCGATGGAAGGGGAGTCTTATGCATTCTCTTCCAAAATTTATCAAAATATTAAGGAAAGCACTTGATTTTTTTAAAATAAGTTCGTATAATTTTAAGTAGTGGAGGTGAGTATCCATGTACTCGGTTCCTGTAAGGTGTTCGATATGTGGTGGGCAATTGCGCGTTCGGGAAGTGGTGTGCGAGGGCTGCAGCACGCAGATGCGCGGTGATTTTTCAATCGCCACTTGTCGGTATTGCGGACTGGAACCCGAGCTGCAGCAGTTTCTGGAGGTGTTTCTTCGCTGTCGCGGTGTGTACAACTGTGTGGAACGCGAGCTGAATATCTCCTATCCGACGGTGAAGGCAAGGCTGGAGGCACTGCTGCAAGCGCTGGGGTTGTCGGCGGTCGGTGAGGAGAAGGCAGAGCGGATGGACGTAGCTGAGCGTCGGAAGGCGATTCTGGACGCGCTGGAGCGTGGCGATATGACGGCGGAGGAGGCAGCGGAGGCGCTGCGCCAGTTGCAGTAGGAGGTGTGGTTCATGAACGAAGAGCTGCGGCGCATACTGCGTATGGTGAGCGAAGGCAAGCTGACCCCAGAGCAGGCGCAGATGCTGATTGAGGCGCTGATGGCGAAACCGGGGGGCGAGCGTGCAAGACGCCGAGGGGAAGACGCCTTTGAGGAGGCGATGGAGCAACTGCGCAAAGCGTTTCAGGGGGTGGACTGGAAGCGCATCCAGCAAGAGTGGCGGCGCATCAGCGAGGAGATTCGAGAACAGACCCGCCGGGGCTGGGAAGAGGCTCAGCGCGCCTTCCGTGGGATGGGGCGCTGGGATATCGACCTGCGTCTGGGCGCGGTGCAGGACGTGGAGTTCGACCAGACAGTGGATATTCCCGCAGGCGCTCGTCTGATTGTTCAGAACATGCTGGGCGATGTGCGCGTGCAGGGACAGGAAGGGACCAGCCAGATGCGCGTGCGTGCGGAGGGAGCTATCCGCGCGGAGGGTCCGGAACAGGCTAGTCGGGAGGCGGATGTCTGGGCGCCAGTGATTGAACAGCGTGGCGAGGTGGTTTTCGTACGCCTAGCGCGGGCAGGTCGGTTCGCCTCGGCGGACGTGGACATCACGGTGCCCGTCGGGGTTGCAGTGGAGATACAGTCTACAGTGGGAGATGTGGTTGTGGAAGGCACGCGCGCCGCAGCGAGCGTAGAGAGCGCTACAGGCGACATCACCGTGCGCGAGTCAGCGGGACGAATCGCCGCCATCTCCGCCAGCGGCGATATCCATCTGCAGCGGTGCGACGCGGAGAATATCGACCTGCAAACCAAGAGCGGTGACATCGAGTGTGAAGAGTGTGCCTGTAGCGGCTTGCTCGGGCTGGTTGCCCGCACTGCCAGCGGCGACATGGAAATCCGTCGGCTGCGAGCGCAGCAGGTGCAGCTGAACTCGGTGAGCGGTGAGATTCGCCTCAGCCTTGTAGAGCCGTTTCACGGAGAGGCGCAGGTACAAAACATCAGCGGCGATGTGCTGGTAGACCTGCCTGCTGGCTCCGCTTGCTCAGTACGGGTTTTCGCTCCGGATGGGAACCTGTACAATCATTTGCCCGTCGAAATGCAACGCAACGAGCGGGGCGAATGGGAGGGCACGCTGGGTACTGGCACGGAAATAGGCAGGTTGTCTATCCGAACGATAAACGGCGATGTGACACTGCGCTCGGTGTAAGGCTTTCATCGTAACCAACATAACTATAACCCCCTGACCTTGGACGCTGGTAACTGCCAGCGTCTTTTTTTACCCGCTACTCGTGAACACTTGACAATTGGACGAGGGGTTGTTATCTTAAACACGTAGCGTTTGGTCAAGGGGGTTCAACCAATGGCACAGCCGACCCGTGCGGAGGTAGTAGAAGCGGAGCTACAGCGCATCATCCCTATCCTCGTCGTCGGTGTACTGGTGTTCCTGTTGGGGTTGTTTCTGGTGTACCTGTCCACGAAGGCGACGTGGATGCCGTTCCCCGTTGGGGTTATCGTTACCTTGGTGGGATTAGGCATTGCGGGCTACGGTGGGTGGCAGTATCTGCAGTTGAATAACCTGCCCTCTTATCGCGCCGTCTGCCCCTACTGTGAGCGCCCTACGCTGTTCCTTGCCCCCCCTACTGAAGACTACTCCTGTGAACATTGTCATCGGGTGGTCGCTATTGAGGGGGGACAGGTAGTGCCGCCGATGGTGTTGGTGTGCCGCCACTGTGGTGCGCCACAGAAGGTGTCCCCTCGTGCGAAGATGTTCATCTGCGACCAGTGCAACGGGCAGAACGACCTGAAGCCTGCTGCACCCAAACCAGGGGTTGCCGCAGCCGTCGCTGCAGCACCAGACGAGAGCATAGAGTACACTACATACGACCTAGTGCTGGTCGACGCGGGACACAACGTCGAAGAGGTACTGGACATCCTGGGCGCGCTGCTGGCAGCACCGCGCGACCACTGCCGGGGTATCCTTAAAGACCTACCGATGGTGATTCTGGTAGACCTGCCACGACGCAAGGCGGATTCCTACCGTCGAATGTTGCGCGACGCAGGAGCTACCGCCGAAGTGCACCCGACAGGACAGTATCGCCCACCTGCGAGGCAGGAAAGGTCATGAGAGCGCCCCACATACCGCAGAATGCTTCTCCTCAGCAGCCTCTTCGGCGTTCGGGGTACAATACACGCATGGAGGCGTAGTGCCGTGTGGAAATTTCTCAACAGTTTTACTGTGCTCGCTGCACTGTTGTTCGTCATCGGGGCAGTGGGTCTGGTGTCTGGCGCAGATGCCATCCGCGACCCGGGGCAACCACATGACCCTCTGCTGCCCCTATGGTATTTTGGAGCAGCGGTGTTGATGATTATCAACGCTGTGCTGTCGGTGCGCCATTACGAACACAAGAAGCGGTGGGAACAGGAGAAGTCGTCATCGAAGGAGGAGGCACGTCGATGAGTGGTGTTGTTTGTGCGGAATGCGGTAAGCCGCTGGAGAAAATCCCCACGTGGCTGGCAAGTGTGCAGGTGAAGTTCACTTGCGAAGAGTGCCGCACGAAGCACCGTCCCCCCATCGTCATAGTGGATGACCTCCCCCCGCTCACCGAGGATGTCGCCGAGGACCTAGACGTTATCGAGCGCGAGGAAGGCATAGAGACCACCTCCTTCGAGGAGGTGCTGCAGGAAGAAGAGAAGGGCGCCGAAGACGAGGAGGAAGAGGTATAGCGGGGGATGCGGTGGAGATGGTTGCCCCTGTTGGGCTTGTGGTGCTGGTCTGCTCTCACCAGCGCATGGGGAGCAGAGGAATACCGCATCGGCGTGGGCGATACGCTAGAAGTGGCGACATGGGGGTATGAAGACCTCTCCCGCACCGTAGTCGTCCGTCCCGATGGTTACATCTCGCTGCCCGTGGTGGGCGAGTTGCGCGCCCAAGGAGCCACTGCTCACGAGCTCGCCCGTCGGGTAGCCGATGCCCTTTCCCGCTGGGTGAAAAACCCTCGCGTGAACGTCATCGTGAAGTCTTTCGCGCAGCATCAGGTTTTCGTGTTGGGCGCTGTTGGACGCCCTGGCGTCTACCCCTTGCAACCGGGGATGACCGTCGCAGAAGCCGTCGCGCTGGCAGGAGGGTTTACTTCCAGCGCTGACCGCAACCGTCTCACCGTTCTCCGCCGAGCACCAGGACAAGACGTAAAGTTCCTCGTGAGCTTTACCGATAATCCCTCACGGGAGGATTCGGCGGTGCGCTTCGTGCT
>JANWXG010000002.1:11153-36994 GCA_025057335.1 bacterium
CACCAGGACAAGATGTAAAGTTCCTCGTGAGCTTTACCGATAATCCCTCACGGGAGGATTCGGCGGTGCGCTTCGTGTTGCAACCGGGGGACAACCTCATCGTGCCGGAAGCCACCTTCACTATCATGGGTGCGGTCGCGCGCCCCGGCGTCTATCCCATCGGCACGTTGGGGACTCTGGAAGAGGCGCTGGCAACCGCCGGAGGCACCTTGACATCGGGAGACCCGTCTCGCGTGGAGGTACAGGTCGGGGAGACGGTAGAGGTGGTCAACGTGGCAGACCCCGGCGTGCGTCGGAGACCGTTGCAAGCGGGCATGACCATCCGCATCCCCGAACGGGAGAACACGCTGTTCGTTGTCGGCGAGGTGGCACGGGCGGGCGCATATAGCTGGATTGCAGGGCGTTGTGAGACGCTGATGGACGTGCTGACCGCCGCAGGCGGTCCCACCCGCGAGGCGCGGCTGGAGCGAGTCGTCGTGAATCGGGGGAACCGCTTGCTGCGGGTCAACGCTACTACCGTCCAAGGCGCGCGCTTTCCGCTGCAGCCCAACGATGTCGTCATCGTGCCCTCGCGCCCCAGACAGAACTACGAGTGGACTACAGTGCTCAGTGCGCTGCTGGCAGCTTACTCCGTCTTCCGACGCTAACCCCCTGATGATCGACCTGCACACCCACATCCTGCCCGGCGTAGACGATGGTCTCCAGAACGCAGGCGAAGCGCTACTGCTGGCGGAGGAAGCGGCGGCTCAGGGTGTGACCGCCCTGGTAGCGACGCCACACCTCTTCTGGGGGGCGCGCCCTGCGCTGAGCGCCGCGCAGATTCGGGAGGGAGTAGAGGCGCTGAACCACCTGATTGGGGAGAAGGGGACTCCGCTCACTGTCCTGCCTGGCTGCGAAATCCCACTCACCGCTGACCCACTGCCTCACCTGCTGCGCGGGGAATGGATGTCGCTGGGCGACAGCGGGTGCGCCGTGCTGGTTGAGTCATCTTGGGAAGGCTGGTCAGCGGATAGTACCGCTACCTTGCAGAGCCTGCTCGAGGCAGGATGGACAGTGGTGTTGGCGCATCCAGAGCGACACGCCCACTTCCAGCGCAATCTGCCCCTGCTGGAGGAGCTGGTGCAAATGGGCGTGCACCTGCAGGTGACCTCCAGCTCCTTGCTGCCTGGCAGGGCTTCGCCAGCGGTGGCGCGGTGCGCTTATGAGCTGATGGAACGCCAGCTGGTGAGCGTGGTCGCGTCTGATTGCCACGACCTGAAACGCCGACGGTGCGACTTGGGCGAGGCGGCTGATCTGATACGACGCGGATATGGAGCGCACGTCGCGCGGATGCTCACGACGACGGTGCCTCGCGCCCTCCTGCGGTGCGAAAAGGTAGAGCGAGCGCGAATCTGGCAAAATATACCTGCAGCGGAGAGCCAGTGGAGACGGATAGTACGGGCAATTTTGAGGAGGCAAACCGATGACGGATAAGCTGTTTGGAGGACACTATCCCCTGCTGAAAGGGGCGCTACATGCCTGCGCCCTACGGCAGGAGGCGATTGCGCATAATCTCGCTAACGTGAACACCCCTGGTTACCGACGTTTAGATGTGCCCTTCGAGGAGTTTCTCCGCGCCGCACAGCAGCCATCGTTGCGCGCAACGCACCCCAGACACTTTGCCCTGCCTCCCGCTCGCTTAGCCAGCCTGCAAGCCGTGCCAGATGCGAACGCGCCCATGCGTCCCGACGGCAACACAGTAGATATCGACCACGAAATGGCGCAGCTGGCGGAGAACCAGATACGCTTCCACTCGCTCAGCCAGCTGGTTAGCGGACGCTATCAGAGCCTGAAACTGGTCATCACAGGTGGAGGGAGGTAAGCCTCGATGAGCTTGTTGAGCTCCCTGCGCATCAGCGCCTCGGGCTTGACGGCAGAACGGTTGCGCCTGGATGTTATCGCCGACAACCTGGCGAACGTGAACACCACACGCTCGGCAGGCGGGGGACCCTACCGCCGCAAAGTGGCCATCTTGCAGGAGCGTCCCCTCGGCTTTGCCGACCTGCTGAGCGCGCGCGCCGCGCCGACGTCGGGCAGAGGCGGGGTGCGCGTCGTTGGCATTGCAGAAGACTCTTCCCCTCCCCAGCGAGTGTATCAACCGGGGCATCCTGATGCCGATGCTGAAGGCTACGTGCTGATGCCTAACGTGAACGTGGTCACCGAAATGGTAGACCTAATTACCGCTACGCGCGCTTACGAGGCGAACGTGACCGCGATGAACGCGGCGAAGCAGATGGCGCTGCGTACGCTGGACATCGGCAGGAGCGCGTAAGGAGGGAGAGTAAGCAGTGGAAATTCGACTGAACTCCACGCTGCCTGGTGTCTCAGGCACGTCAACCCTATCCGCCCCACTTCACAACCGCGATGACGCCCCCTCATTCGCCGAGACGCTGAAAGAGGTGTTCGGGAAGATTAACGAGATGCAGCTGCACTCTGCTGAGCTGGCTCGGCAGTTCGCTACGGGCGAGACCGATGACCTGGTGCGCGTGGTCACGGCGTCGGAGGAAGCGTCGGTCGCGCTGCAGCTGGCAGTGCAGGTGCGCAACAAGGTCATCGAGGCGTATCAGGAAATCATGCGGATGCAGGTGTAGTGCATGTTGCAGCGCGTGCGCGAATGGTGGCAGACCAGTGACCGCCAGACGCGGCTGATTGCCGTCGCCTCTGCAGCAGGGCTGGTCGTCGTGATGATTGCTCTCTCCTTCTGGGCAACGCAGCCGGAGTGGGAGGTGCTGTACACAGGATTGTCCGCCACTGACTCTGGCGCTATCGTCGCGCGCCTCAAGCAGGCAAAGGTGCCCTACCGCCTCTCTGCGGGGGGGAGTACGATTGAAGTGCCCGCCTCCTACCGCGACGAGATGCTGCTCTCCTTGGCGGCGGAGGGACTACCGAATCAGGGCACTCTGGGCTACAGCCGTTTGGAAAAGCTGGGCTTTGGCACTACGCAAACGGTAGAACAGGAGACCACTCGCATCGCGCACGAGGAAGCGCTGCAGAACACCATCCTGCGCCTGCAGCCCATCGCGGGGGCGAGAGTGCATATCACGCCCGCTATCGATTCGCCGTTCGTCGGCGAAAAGAAGCCCGCCAAGGCGAGCGTGATGGTAGACCTCAAGCCGGGGCAGCAGTTGACGCGCGAGCAGATTGCCTCCATTGTGTTCCTAGTGTCGCGCAGCGTGGCGGGGTTGTCGCCCGAGAACGTCTCCGTTGTCGATGAACATGCCAATCTGCTGTGGGATGGTTCGCAGGCGTCGGATATGGCGCCCGGCGTCGCTAGCAACAAGTTGGAGCTGGAACGAGCTTATGCCGAGACCGTGCAGAGGCAGCTGCAGCAGCAGCTGGACGCCGTACTGGGACCGGGCAAGTCGCGCCTAACGGTCACCGTCGAGCTAGACATGGACCGCGAGGAGGTCAGCCAGAAGCAGATCGACGCCGGTCCAGATGGACAGGGCATCCCGGTCAGCGAGACTCGCACGGAGGAGACCGTGCGCGGCGCAGCCCCTGCAGGAGCAGGGGGAGCCATAGGGACTCCTACCTATCCCACTGCGCCCGCCGGAGCTCCTGGAGAATACAAACACTCCTCCACGACGACCAACTACGAAGTGGGGCAGAGCACCATCCATCGCGTGAAGACGCCGGGCAGGGTGGCGCGCATGTCGGTCGCCGCCATGATCGACGCCTCCGTGCCCGCTGAGCAGGTGGAGAAGGTGCGGGCTTTTCTGGAGGGCGCGGTCGGTGCAGACCAGAGCGACCCGGAGCGACGTTTTCGCGTGATTGTAGAGAGCATCCCCTTCGACAACACGCTGGCGAAGGAGGCAGAAGCCGCTCGCAGGCAGCTCGCCAATCGTCAGCTTATCGACGCCCTGCTGCGTTACCTGCCTCTGGTGGCGCTACTAGTCGTGCTACTGCTGGTGGCGAAGGCGTTGCGCCCGACGCGCGCGGTGCAAACGCCAGAGGGCGTCGTGATGTCGCTGCCCGGAGGCACTGTGCCAGAAGGGGCGACGGAAACGGGCGAAGAGGAGTCAGCCATCGCCGAAGAAGCGGGAGCAACACCGACGCCCAGGGTGCACCGCATGGCAGAGCTACCCCAAGAGGAAGTGGAAATCACGCCGATTCGCGAGCGTGTAGACGTGAACCTAGAAAGCATCATCCAGCTGGCGAACCAGAAGCCAGAGAAAGTGGCGATGCTCATTAAAGGCTGGTTGGCGGAGGACGAGCGATAATGAGCGCCAGAACATCCCCCCAATCCCTGAGCTCCCGCCAGAAGGCGGCGGTGATGATTGTGGCAATGGGACCCGAGGTGGCAGGAAAGGTATTGCGTCATCTGGACGAGGAGGAGGTAGAGCAAATCACTCTCGAAATCGCCCGCATGGGCAAAATCTCGCCCGAGGTGCGCGAGGCGATTATCGAGGAGTTTCACGAGCTCTGCGTAGCGCAGGAGTACATCGCCGAGGGCGGTTTGCAACATGCCCGACAGGTACTGGAAAACGCCTTCGGTCCCGAAAAGGCGAACGAACTCATCACCCGCGTCATCCAAGCGATGCAAATCGTGCCCTTCGACTTTATTAAGAAGACCGACCCCAGCCAGCTGCTCAACTTCATTCAGGACGAGCATCCACAGACGATTGCGCTCATCCTGGCGTACCTGCCGCCCAATCAGGCAGCGCAAGTGTTGCAGGGGCTTCCACCAGAGCTGCGTGCGGACGTTGCCCTGCGCATCGCCATCATGGACCGCACTCCGCCCGACGTGATACGCGAGGTAGAGCGCGTGTTGGAGCGCAAGCTGTCGTCTGTAATTTCACAAGATTTCACCACAGCAGGCGGCGTGAAGGCGCTGGTGGAGCTGCTCAACTGGGTAGACCGTACCAGCGAGCGCATGATATTGGACAGCCTCTCGGAGACCAACCCCGAGCTGGCGGAAGAGGTTAAGAAGATGATGTTCGTGTTTGAGGACATCATCCAGCTGGACGACCGCTCTATTCAGGCAGTGCTCAAAGAGGTGGATATGAAAGAGCTGGCACTGGCGCTCAAGGGCTGTAGCGAAGAGGTACGACAGCGCATCTTCAAAAACATGTCCGAACGTGCTGCCAACATGCTCAAAGAGGAGATGGAGTTCATGGGCCCTGTGCGCCTGCGCAACGTGGAGGAGGCGCAACAGCGCATCGTCGCCATCATCCGTCGTATGGAAGAGGCAGGCGAAATCGTCATCTCGCGGGGCGGCGGCGCCGAGGAGATGGTGGTGTAACCGATGCGGATGCAAGTACTCAAAGCCGACCAGCTGTCTCAACTGACCCGATGGGTGGGGGCGCCGCTGCGTGTCGTGGAGACAACCGATTCGCCTCAGGAGGAACCAGAGCCGGCTACCCCCACTCCAGACGAGCTCATAGCAGAGGCGAAGCGGGTACTGGCAGAAGCGCACCGTCAGGCAGACCAGATGCGCCAGGACGCGGTGCGGCGGGGCTATGAGGAGGGCTTGCAGATAGGGCGCGAGGAGGGAATGCGCTACTATCAGCAACAGGTGGAAGCGCTCCGCGACCAGGTGCAGAAGCTAGTAAACGCTTTGCTCGCCGAGCGTCAACGACTGTGGGAAGAGATGGAGCCACAGGTCATAGACTTAGTGCTCGATATTGCCCGAAAGGTGCTGCGAGAGGAGATACAGGCACGGCGCGAAGCCACCCTGTCTATTATCAAGCACGCCCTGCGCCGCGTCACAGACACGGAGCACGTGCGCATTCGCGTACACCCTGATGACTTGCAGATCGCGCGTGAGCACCGCGAGGCGTTCCTCGCTGTGTGCGACGGCGTGAAGCAGATGGAGATTGTGGATGACCAGCGCGTGGGGGGCGGCGGATGTATCATCGAGACCCCTAGCGGCACGATAGATGCCTCCCTGCGCACACAGATGCAGTGCATAGAGAGGGCGCTGTGCGAGGGGGAACAGGCGGCATAATGCGCGCAGGCGGGGGACATCGGCCCGGCGGGAGCTTTGCCCTCCAGACCGTTGTCGTTCCAGATACCTTCCGTCATTCTGAGCGGAGCGAAGAATCTCTGCCCCCTCGCCTTCGGCTCAGCATGACAGGGGAACGGCTCGGCGGGAGCCTCGCCCTCCAGCACGTGGGGAGCGTGCTTCTGTGGATGCGACAGAGCGCATCCCTCCAGACAATCTGGAGGGTCGCGCTCCGTCGCGACCATTCCTGACGGCTCGGCGGTAGCCTTACCCTCCACGTTTTATTGTCATTCTGAGCGCAGCGAAGAATCTCAGCCCCCTCAGCGAGGAAGGGCGTCACGATAACACGATTGGGAAGAGCACTCTTGTTTAGGGGAAGAAGAATGTTAGACTTTCCAGAAAACCTTCCTCCCCTGTCGCCTCCCGACCTGTCTGCGGCGCGGGAGAGGCTGCGCCTGCTGGACCCGATTCGGGTGCACGGTCGGGTACAGCAGGTCATCGGGCTGGTGATTGAGAGCGTTGGACCTGCAGCGCGAGTGGGCGAAGTGTGTGAAATCCACTTTCAGCGCACGCGCCCGCCGATACTCGCCGAAGTAGTGGGCTTTCGTCAAAACCGCGTGTTGCTGATGCCGCTCGGCGAGATGGAGGGGATTACGCCAGGCAGCATGGTCGTCGCCACAGGCATGGTCCACCAAGTGCCTGTGGGGGAGTGTCTGCTGGGGCGTGTGCTGGACGGATTGGGCAGACCAATGGACGGTGGACCGCCCATCTTGTCCAGCACACTGTACTCCGTCCATCGCCAGCCCCCGAACGCGCTGACCCGCCAACGCATTACCAAAGCCATCAGCCTAGGCGTGCGGGCGATAGACGGCTTGCTCACCGTAGGCAAGGGACAGCGTATCGGCATCTTCGCAGGTTCAGGCGTGGGCAAAAGCACCCTGCTGGGCATGATGGCTCGTTACACCAGCGCCGACGTGAACGTCATTGCCCTCACAGGCGAGCGCGGGCGCGAGGTGCGCGAGTTCATCGAGGAAGACCTGGGAGAAGAGGGACTGAAGCGGTCGGTCGTAGTGGTGGCGACATCAGACCAGCCAGCGCTGCTGCGCATCAAGGCGGCGATGGTCGCAACCGCCATCGCGGAATACTTCCGCGACAGGGGGCTAGACGTGTTGCTGATGATGGACTCGGTCACACGCCTAGCGCTAGCGCAGCGCGAGGTGGGACTGGCAATTGGCGAGCCGCCCGCCACACGCGGATACACGCCTTCCGTCTTCGCCCTGCTTCCGCGCCTGCTGGAGCGGGCTGGCACCTCCGACAGGGGCACAATCACGGGACTGTACACCGTGTTGGTAGAAGCCGATGATATGAATGAGCCTGTCGCCGATACCGTACGCGGTATTCTGGATGGACATATTGTGCTGTCGCGCGCACTAGCGCACCGAAACCACTACCCTGCGATTGATGTGTTAGCAAGCGTTTCGCGTGTGATGCCCCAGATTACTGATACGGAGCATCAGCGGGCGGCAGCGCAAGTGCGCAAGGTGTTGGCAAGCTATGCGGAGGCAGAGGACCTGATTAACATCGGTGCCTATCAACAGGGCAGTAACCCCGAAATCGACCATGCCCTGCGCTACATTGGCAAGGTGCGCGAGTTCCTGCAGCAGGGCAAGACCGAGGGGTATCCGCTAGAACAGACGGTGGAGCGGCTGAAGGGGCTGTTCGCAGACTAACCTGTGACGAGAGCTGATGCGACGTTTTGAGTTTTCCTTGCAGCAGGTGCTAGAGTACCGTCAGAGACGAGAAGAGCAGATGCTGCGCGCCTTCGCAGAAGCACAAGCGCAGTTGGCGCACGAGCGGTCGGTGCTGGATAGGTTGCTGACGGAGCGAGAAGCGTGTCTATATCGCTCGCAACGCCAAAACCGCTTGACGATAGAGATACTGACCGTAGAGCAGAACTACCTCTCGGCGTTAGAGGAGCGCATCGAGGTGCAACGGGAGCGAGTGGCGCAAGCGGAGCGCACGTTGGAAGAGAGGCGTCAGGCATTGATAGAGGCGCAACGCGAACGCAAGGCGCTGGAACGCCTGCGCGAAAAGCAGTATGAGCAGTGGCGTCAGGAGATGTTGCGCGCCGAGCAGAAAGCCCTAGACGAACTGGCAACCACACGCGCAACGCTGATACCGGGCACGTTGACCCTGCGGACGGGAGGCGATGTAGGTGAGTAGTCTGTATGCACAAGCGGTAGCGCGGATGTACGCCCTGTGGCAACGGGTGGAGCAGCTATCTACCACAACGCCTCTCCACACGGCTTCCACCTCGTTCGCACAAGCACTGCAGGTCGCACGGCGAAGCATCACCATGACCCTGCCGGGCGGGATTGGCGAGCTGATAGAGCGTATCGCGCAAGAGGAGGGCGTGGACGCGGCGCTAGTGCGTGCAGTAGTGCAGGTGGAGTCAGGAGGCAACCCCAACGCCGTGTCGCCTAAGGGAGCGATGGGCTTGATGCAGCTGATGCCACGCACTGCCGAGGCGATGGGCGTGCGTGACCCCTTTGACCCCGAGCAGAACCTGCGTGGCGGAGTGCGCCTGCTGCGCGGTTTGTTGAACGAGTTCAGTGATGTGCGCCTAGCGCTCGCTGCCTACAATGCGGGAGGTCCTGCCGTGCGCCGCTATGGAGGCATCCCCCCCTACGCTGAGACGCAGAAGTTCGTGCAACGGGTGATGGCGCTGTGGCAAAGTGAGGGGCGATGAAGCGGCTGCTGGTGCTGTTGATACTGTTGGCGCTGCTGATAGGCGTCCCGTATGGACTGGCGAGGATGGGGGTTATCCCAGTAGCCAAGCTGACCTCCAAAAGCCCGGCGCTGCAGAAGTTCGCACGTGCAGCAGGTCTGCTCCCGCGAAAGCCTGTAGTGAACGAGAATATCCAGGAGGAGCGCCAGTCCCCCTCCTCTCCCGCTGCATCCGCATCAGTCCCTCCTCCGCCTACTCCAGCCTCGGAGACGGCACAAGCACTGCTCATGCCTTCTCCCGCCTCTCGTCCAGCGGCTGGTTCCTCCAGCCGCCAGATAGGGTGGATGGCGAAGGTGTACGAGGAGATGGAGCCAGAGCAGGCAGTGCGCATTCTGGAGCGCCTGAGCGACCGCGAGGTGGTTGCCTTGCTGCGTCGCATGAAGCAGAGGCAAGTAGCGCAAATCCTTGCCCTGCTACCTCCCGACCGCGCCGCGCGCCTCTCCCGTGCGCTGATGATACAGCAGTGAGAGAATAGAGGCGCCTGTAGATGGTCTTCATGACAATGGTGCTACGCCTTTAGTAGCGGCTGTCCGTTCGCTTCCCTAAGAGGTTCACCCTCCAGGTTGCTACATCGGAGGGTGAACCTGCAGCCGAGCTGTTTCCTACTTGTCACGCCGTGCCTCAGCGAAGCATCTCACAGCAACGAAGCAATGAGATTCTTCGCTGCGCTCAGTATGACACTCGGTGTCATGCTGAGCCGAGGGCGAAGCATCCCCTGGTGGCGAGCGAAAAAGATTCTTCCGGTTGCGACGGAGCGTGACCCTCCAAAGATTGCCTGGCGGGATGCACTCTGTCGCGCCCGTTCAGCGTCTGTAATTGCGCAAGAGAGCTGCCAGCTGCTCGGGAGTGCCCTGTTCGGAAGGTAGGCGGTAGAGCTCCCAGGTCACTTCCAGCGACACCCTCTCCCCCCTGCGCAACACCCGGAGCGGCGAGGTAAACTCCAGCTCGATATACGGCAACGTGTCGGGATTGGAATAAATCTGCGCATGGTCGCCTGGCTGGTAGTCGCTGAGGTTGGTGATGGGAGAGTAGTGTACCACCAGATAGGGCGCCCGATACCATGCTAGCACATCGGCGTCGCACCCCAATTTCAACGCCACATCGGGGCGGCGTTCAGGCAACAGGAAGCCCGTGTCTAGCCTACGCACCGCCTTCCAGGCTTCCGGGTTGAACAGCTTATACCCCTCGCTCAAGGTGGTGTCGGGATGCAGGCGTGCTAGCATCAGGTCGGGTACTGGCAGCTGGGCGACAACCCATGCGGCGACAGGGAACTCCGCTCCGTCACGCACCTTTTCCAGAAACGTTCGGATGTGCACGCGCGTGCCCGTCGGCTCCAGTCGTATCTCCCGAACTAGGCGTACACCGTACCCTGCAACGAGCGGCGAGGACAGGCGGACTCCCTTCCCTTCCAGCACCTCCGCTTGATGAGGCACCTGGTCAGTGGCAGAGGGGGGCGGCCATCCGCGTCCTGTACGCCTCTCCCATTCGTCCTGCGGCCATATCCACGCTTTGTCGCCCCCGTGATTCTGCCACTCTCCGGGCTGTACCGGCTTACCCTCTGTTGCGGGATTCAGCCAGAGCACATTTGGTTCGCCGATAAAGCTGTAGTGGACGATGCGCGCGATAGAGGGTACCACCACAACCTCGACAACACCGTTGGACAGGCGGTAAGCGCCTTCCCAACCCTTGTAGGAGGTGCGTTCCACCTGTTGCGCCCAGACTGCCTCCCATGCGATACCCGCTCCCAACAACAGTAGAAGCGCTCGCCACATGATTTCCCCCTCTTTTTCGTTCAGCAGACCCGCCGATTAGAACTACGCCGTGCACGCCAACCTTCCTGTCGCGCCGCTCGCGAGTTCGTTTTGTAAACACATCGTCGCACGATGTCAGCGCACCGCCAAGACAGCATGACTCCATCTCGTAGCGCATGAGAGGATATACCCCTTTTCCCGCAAGCCGTCGCGCTCACAAGCAGTTGCTCCGATGGCGAGATTTAGGATACAATATTACGTGATACGTGAAACGATTAATGGCGAAGGGTGTTGGGGCGGTTGAAAGGGATGAGGTTAATAGCGACTCTAGCGGTGGTACTCTTGTGCAGTATCCCCCTGCATGCAGGACAGTACTCTTCTCGTAGCATTCCCGCTGTACGTACTCTCCTCCCACCTGTCATCGACGGTCGCCTTGACGATGAGGTGTGGCGTACAGCACCTGTTGCTAGGGATTTCGTCGACCCCTACACAGGCAAGCCTGCCGTCGAGCAAACGGAGGCATACATCCTGTACGATAGCACTGCCATCTACGTCGCCTTCTACTGCCACGACAGCCAGCCCGAGGCGATTGTGGCACGTGAGATTCGTCCCGGCTCCGAGTTCCCTGGGGAGGATACCGTCACTTTTCAGATAGACCCTTTCTTCTCACGCAACTGGACGGGTATCTCCGCCTTTATCGTGAACGCGCTAGGCACCCAGAACGAGCGCATCGCAGGTGGACGTGCCGCCAAGCGCGAGTGGCGAGGCATTTGGCAGGCGGCGGTGCAGCGTGTGCCCGACGGCTGGACAGTGGAAATGCGCATCCCCTGGGAGGTGCTGAACTACCCCAGCGTTCATGGCGCCGTCAACATGAGCATCAACTTCAAACGCGACCATGCTCGCACGCGAATCGACTACTTCTGGAGCGACGTCACCCCTCTGCGCCGTCCTGAGCTGATGGGCATTTGGCAGGGGGTGCAGCCTCCCAAAGCCACCCAACGCAACACGCTCCAGATGCTGACCTACCTCACGCCGGAATGGCAGGACGGCGGCAAGCAGGAGGTGCGCGCGGGAGTCGACCTGCGCTACGCTCCTACCCCGCAGCTGACGGGAGTTTTAAGCCTCTCGCCCGACTTTCGCAACATCGAGGGAGCGGTAGAAGGCATCGAATTCAGCCGCAGCGAGCGCTTTGTGGAAGAGACTCGCCCCTTCTTCATGGAAGGTATCCGTTACTTCGATTTGACGGAGCCGTATGGCATTGGGCGCCTGTTCTACGCGCGACGCATCCGACAGTTTGACGCGGGAGTGAAACTGTTTGGCAACCTCAATTCAGCGCTGTCTGTAGGCGTGTTGAGCACCTTTTACGGCAAGCGGGAGAGCGCTTCGGTTGCACACTTGCGCTACTCGCTGGGCGAGCGGGGCGGATGGAGCGTGTTCGGGCTGCTGCGTCGGGGCAACGAGAACCCCCACCACGATGGGTATGGCATCACCGGCAACTATCGGCTGGGTAACTACCGCCTCGGCGGAAAGTGGATTTACGCCCGCGAGGCGAGCACGGGGGGTGTTGCTGCCGATGTGACACTTAACTACGAGGTGCCCCGATGGTTTAGCGGCTTGCGCTGGATGCGCATTGACCCCGATTTCCGCGCTGCGCTGGGTTTGGTATCCTTTACCGACCGACAGGGTTGGTCCTGGTACACCCGCTACGACAACGAGATCCGGCAGGGACCCATCCGCGAGGTGGAAGCGGACTTTTTCTGGCGCCACTATACGCATTGCGACGGTTCGCCCTTCGAGGAAGGTACGAACGCATCGGTAGAACTCACTTTCCGTAGCGACTATAGCCTGAGATTGGGTTATGAGATTGCCACTTTCGAGGGCGCACGCGATAGGGTATACGAAATCGGTGTGCAGGGCAACGTCAGCAACCGCTTCCAGCGGTGGGAGTTGAGCTACGAGTTCGGTCAGCGCTCCGACCAAGATATTCGCTTCGTGCGCTTCGGACTCACTCGTCGCTTGCTGGGAAGACTAGACGTAGGGTTCAGCGGCTCTATCTTGCGCTTCGACCAGAGTCGTGAGCAGTATATCCTTACTTTCAGTTGGGAGTTTGACCCGCTGCGCGCGCTCAGCGCCCGCCTCGTACGCCGTGACAACGACCTGAACTGGTATGTAGCCTACCGCAGCGCTGGCGGGGTCGGGCAAGACCTATACCTCATTGTCGGTGATCCTAACTCTCGTCGCTTCACTGAGCGAGTCGCCCTCAAGTGGGTGTGGGCACGCTAGAGGGTGTCTGCTCCTCAGCAACGGGGGCTAGTGCCGTGACGCTGGCATAGCGGACGTCGTGCCGGTCAACCACCACGCCACCATTGCGCTGGCTAGAAGTATCAACATCGCCGCGCTGACATACGGGGCACTCATGCCAATATGCCCAAAGCTCCAACCGCCCCACGCTGGTCCCACCACTCGCGCCAAACTGCCTAGCGACTGCGTGACCCCAAACACCTCTCCCCGACGATCAGCAGGAGCCCACTTGGAAAGAAGGCTGTTCAGGCTGGGACCTGCTAATCCACCGCCCAGCGCCATGATCGCTAACACGACCATCAGCCAGCTCACGTTCGGCATAAAGGGGATCAGCAGGAGCGCAGGCGCCTGCAACAGGTATCCTACCAGCACTAGCCGTGCCTCTCCGAAGTGTGCGCTCAGCTTACCAACCAGCACTCCTTGCACCAACACCCCGAGCAACCCCAGATACGCGAACAGATAGCCGCACTCGCGCTGGTCTAAGCCATAGCGATGCTTTGTTAGCAGCACAAAGGTGGACTCCAGGTTGGCGATGGCGAAGATAGCAGTGAACAGCACGATAGCCAACACTCCCACCTGCGGCAGCGCCAGAACACGGGGTAGGTCACGCAGTGGAAAGGCGTACCACTCGCCTGTGCTTCGCCGCCTTTCGGCTGGCAAGCTTTCGGGCAGGCGTAGGAACGCGCTCAGCCAATTGCCTGCTGCCAGCACTGCTCCTGCCATACCGATTGCGAAGTTGCCTCCCCACGCGCCCAGTACACCCCCGACCGCAGGTCCTAAAATGAAGCCGACGCCAAACGCTGCGCCAATGAGCCCCATGGCGCGCGTGCGCTCCTGCGGCGGTGTGATATCGGAGATGTACGCCTGCGCTGTTGAAAGGTTCGCGGCGGTGATGCCCGCCAGCATCCGCGAGAAAAAGATGGTCCAAGCGTCGCGCGCCAGAGCGAACAACACATATGACAGCACTGAGCCCGCAATGCTCGCCAACAACACTGGGCGGCGTCCCACTCGGTCTGATAGCCTGCCCCAGAAGGGAGCAAACAAAAACTGCATCAGGGAGTATATCGCCTGAATCATGCCGATAAAGGCAGGAGTGGCGCGGAATGCATCGGCGTAGTACTGCAGCTGAGGGATAATCAGTCCGAAACCTAACAGGTCTAAGAAGATGGTAAAGGTGACTACCTGCTTTGCAGACTTCAGCCGGTCGGGCACAGACAGCTCCTCCACGACGAGAGTGCGGCACGCCCCAATCATACCTCAGAACCCCTTTCAAGCACAAGAGGTGCAAGACGAAGACGAAATAGCGCCCAATGTACGCCCCCACTTGACAGAGTTTGAGACGTTCGGTATACTACATGTGAAAATGGGAACGAGTATCATTGCTGTTATGAGGTTGACGACCTACTGATGCGCAACACCAGACAACGACAGGTAGTGTTAGACATTGTGCGCAGCACCAACACCCATCCTACTGCCGACTGGGTGTATGAGCAGGCACGCAAGGTTATCCCGAATATCAGCCTGGGGACAGTGTATCGCGTGCTGGGGCGTCTGCAGGAAGAGGGGCTGGTGATGCAGCTGGATGACGGTTCGCGCAAAAGCCGTTTCGACGGACATCCAGGGCCGCATCAGCACATCATCTGCGAGCGCTGTGGACGCATCGCCGACGTGCCCGATGTGGTGGACCAGGCGGCGACGGAGCGGGTGCAACAGATGACCGGTTACCAGGTGAGTGCGCACCGCGTAGAGTGGTTTGGGCTGTGTCCAGAGTGCCAGCAGGGTGGTTAGCCGTCATACCTCTGGTACAGGGCTGTTAGCCGGGGTGCTCTGAACGTCTCCCTCGCTGAGGCGACGCCTCGAAGCCTTTTTCCTCTCGCTGTGATATAATTCCAGATGATGAGAAACACGATTCACCCCAAACCGCTCTCTATCTACGTGCACATACCGTTCTGCGCGCGCCGCTGTGCCTATTGCGACTTCAATACCTACGCCTGGCGCGGCGGCATTGTGCGTGATACACTGGACGCCATCCGCGCGCATATCGAATCGACAGAGGCGGACGGTGTCGTTGTGCCCACCATCTTCTTCGGTGGGGGCACCCCGACCTTCCCTGACCCCGAGCTCATCATCCAGCTGTTGGACACTATCCGCACGCAGTTCACGGTGCTACCCGATGCTGAAATCAGTATCGAGGCGAATCCGGGCACTGTTGACCGTTCACGCTTTGCCGCGCTGCGTCAAGCGGGGTTCAATCGGCTCAGCATAGGAGTGCAGGCGTTCGACGATCGTCTGTTGCGCGTGCTGGGACGCCTACACACCGCGCAGGAAGCGATATGCTCCTACGAGGCGGCGCGTGCTGCGGGATTTGAGAATGTCAACCTCGACCTGATGTTCGCCCTGCCCGGACAGACCCTGAGCCAGTGGCGACACACCTTACGCACAGCGATTAGCCTGCAACCAGAACATCTCTCTTGCTACGCCCTCACCGTTGAGCCGAACACACCCTTCTACAGCCTGTATCAGCGAGGGCAACTCCCCTTGCCCGACGAGGAGACCGACCTGCGCATGTACCAGTACACCATTCGTGCTCTCACTCGCGCGGGTTACGAACACTATGAAATCTCTAACTTCGCCCGACCAGGCTACCGCTGTCGGCACAATCTGGTGTACTGGCGCAACGAGGAGTATCTGGGTTTCGGACCCGGAGCGGTCTCCTATCGTGACGGGGTGCGCTGGAAGTGGCTGAGTCATCCCCGCCGCTACGTGCAGGCGGTACGGGGAGGAGGCTCGCTGGTGGAAGAGGAGGAGCGCCTCTCTCTAGACGAGTCGCTGGGCGAAACGGTGATGCTCATGTTGCGCACGCGCGATGGGGTAGACGTGAAAGCAGTGGAATCGCGCTATGGTGTGCAGCTGGCGACGCACTACGCTCCTGTGCTGCGTCGCTTGCGCCAACTGCGTCTGCTAGAGGTCACCTCAGACCGTTGGCGCATTACCCCTAAAGGCCTCCCTATTGCCAACACGGTGTGTGCGGAGTTTCTGGTATGAGCGAGGAGCGTGAGCGATTACAGGAGGGTCAAGCGCGCTTCATCGTACCCCAGAAGCTCTTCTTCAACCCGCGCGCGCGTCTGGCACGCGACTTCGGCGTGCTGGGACTGCGCACGGAAGCGAACCTGCAGGAGCGACGGCTCTCCGTCATAGACCTGATGGCAGGGGTGGGCACCAGGGGCATCCGCTATGCCCTCGAGGCGCCTGTGGAGCGTATTGTGCTCAACGACGCCAACCCCGAAGCAGCAGAGGCTATCCGTTGCAACCTATCTCAAAACGCACTTCCCGCTGAAGTGCAAGTAGAGGTCACCTGTGAACAGGCGCATCGGCTATGTTACGCCCTGCGCCTGCGCGATGAAGGCTTTGACTGGGTAGACCTAGACGCCTTCGGCAGCCCGGCGGTGTTCTGGCATGCGGCGTCGCTCGTGGTACGCTGGGGAGGCGTGCTGTATTTCACGGCTACCGACATGGCAGCGTTGTGTGGTAAGCTGCGCGACCCTGCCGTGCGCCACTACGGGGCGGTGACGCGCCCCTGGGAGTGTGGTGACGAGGTGGGCGCGCGCGTGCTGTTTGGTGCCCTGCAGCAGAGCGCGGGTGAACGTGGGCTGTACTATGAGCCACTGTTCGTGTTGGACGAAGGCTACGCGATGCGCATGGCGGTGCGCTTGCACTACGGCTCTTCGGGTTTCCCCGTGTCGCAGATGGGCTGGTTGATAAAGTGCATGGATTGCTTTAGCCAGAAGAGCGTGCCTCTGCATGTGACGGTCAGCAAGTGTAGGGTGTGTGGCAGCGAAGACGTGCAGTGGGCAGGGCCGCTGTGGATAGGCTCACTGTATAACACAGAGTTTTTGCACCTGATGAGCGTGGAAGCGCGTCAAGCGGGGCACCAGACCGCGTTGCGCCTGCTGCGCCTGATGGTCGATGAGGCAGACTCGCCTGCCGGCTACTACGCTGCGCCCGAGCTGGGCAAAAGGACACATCTGAAGCGACTGCCTCCTGTCGACGCGCTAATCCAACGACTGCGCTTAGAAGGATACCTCGCCTCGCGCACGCATTTCGAGACCGCCAGCCTCAAGACGAACGCTCCCTACCCCGTGCTACAGCAGATAGCGGAGCAGCTGCAATAACACGTGCCTGTGAGCATGGAGGTGGGTAGCCTCCCTCCTGTTGACAAACCCCCTCCTCCCCGTCTATGATGTAAGTAGCAGAATGTACAGGAGGTGCCCGCCATGCGTGTTCGTGCCATGTGGTTTATGGTTGCACTGGTCTGTTTCTTCCAAGTGAGCGTCCCGTCGACCCCCTTGCAGACACCCCTGGTCTCAGCGATGGACGAGGAGGTAGTCGTCGCCCAGTATCGGGAGGGGCTGGTGGTGGTGAAATTGCGTCCGCAGACAGTGCAGGCAATGGCAAATACCCTGTTGCCAGCCGCTACTCGAACAGTGCTGGCGGAGGCAGTGCAGCTCACGCTGGAGGGCATTCCTGAGCTGATGGGAGCGCGCGTAGAGCGCACAGTGGAGCGCATCGGCTGGGCGGTAGTACGCTTGCCTCAGGGGATGTCGGTACCACGCGCAGTGGAGCTGTTGAAAAGACAGCCTCAGGTGCTGTACGCAGAGCCAGTGTATCTTGTACGCACCCTGCTGCCCCAACCTAACGACCCCAAGTTTCACGAGTATGATACAGGCAAGCTATCGGGTATTCCCAACCTCTACCCCGCGCTATGGGACATGCATATCATCCAAGCGTATGAGGGCTGGCAGATTTATCCTAACCGTTACTACACCGCCGCCACCAAGCCACGCAACGCCATCCGCATCGCCGTCATCGACAGCGGAATAGACCCCGACCATCCCGACTTTAAGAACGCAGGCGGCACCAGCACCGACTCGCGCTACGGCGGGCAGATCGACTGGACGTTAGGCTGCAGCATCTTCGGCGGCGTGTACGACAACGACTTCACCGACGAGAGTGGACACGGCACGCACGTCGCGGGCATCGCTGCTGCCGCTGTGAACAACCGCGAAGGCGTTGTGGGGGTGGCGTATAACGCGCAAATCGTACCGATTAAGATTATCGATGCCTCTGGCACGGGCGAGGATACCGACCTAGTTGAGGCGATTATCTACTGCGCCGACAACGGCGTTCCCATCATCAATATGAGCCTCGGCACTACTGCCTACCCGCAAATCCTTGCCGATGCGGTCAACTACGCCTTTTACAAGGGCTGCCTCCTTGTCGCGGCAGCCAACGAGTCGGGCACGGGCGGAGGCAACATCGGGAATATCTACCCCGCGGCGCATAGCAAAGTGCTAGCAGTATCGCCAACGGGCATTCTAGACGATTTTCCCAGCTCTCTCTACGCGGGCACAGGAGACTACATCGGCATCAGCGCACCAGGTGGCAGCCTGCTGTGGGTGTTAGACGATGACGGTTTCCTCTGGCCCGAAGTGTTCGCTATCTACTCTACGGCGCCGACCTACCCAGTGACCCTGCCCGACGCTTTTGGGGAGGAGTTCTACCAATACGGCTACCAGATTGGCACCTCTATGGCGTGCCCGCACGTGGCGGGATTGGGGGCGCTGTACGCCGAGTACAAAGGCTACACCGTGGACACGCCAGGCGGTAACCTCGCCATCTGGCGCGCCATCCAGCGCGGCGCAGACAACGTGCAGAGACGCGCCGATGGCGGCTGGGTACCCAGCTATGGCTTCGGGCGTATCAACGTACGAAACACCTTGCTAGAGTTGAACGCGCGCAACGCCACCGTCGGCTGCCTGTCGGGGCAGGTGTACTTTAACGGTACGCCGGTGCAGGGCGCGCAGATCGAGGCGCGCGCGATGGTGGGCACACTCCGTCGCGTGACCACGGCGCAAAGCTATGGCTTGTGGCGTATCCCAAACCTACCAGCCGGTTTCTATCGCGTGCGTGCTACCGCCTTCGGCGCTACGAAGGAATACGAGTGGGTGCAGGTGGTGGCTGGAGCCGATACTCCCGGCGTAGACTTCTGGCTAGGACCGGTGAACATGCAACCCGACGTCACCCCGCCAGAGACGCCACAGGTGTGGGATGACGGTGAGGTGCAAAGTAGCCTCACGACCCTGCGCGCCCGCTGGTGGAGCCGCGATACGGAAACAGGCATCTTCCGCTACGAGGTGGCTATCGGCACTGCGCCGGGCGCCACCGACGTCATGGGCTGGACCAACGTGGGTGTGCGCACGGAGGTCACCTTCAACGTGACCCTCGCGCACGGGAGAACCTATTACGTGGCGGTGCGAGCTACCAACGGCGCGGGCTTGACTAGCGCGGTGGGAGTATCTGACGGCATCCGCGCGCAGGTGCCGATAGACCCGCCTGCCCAGCGCCCGGGAGGTGGCGGGCGTCGCCCCGTGACCCCGCCGCGCTAGCGTTTGACATTTCGCAGAAGAAAAGCGTATACTGGAATAGCATCAAACAGAAGGAGTAAGGTTCCCATGAAGAATCGGTTTTGTCCCTGGCTAGTGGCGGGGGCGGTGTTGCTGTCTGCGATGCCCAGTCACGCACAAGATGTGCAAGCTATCCTCACCAGAGTCGCTGAGGCGTACCGCAACGCGAAGAGCTACCAAGCGCAGGCAACGCTTACTCAGACTCGCCAGGGGGGAGGACAGCAGCAGCGGCGATCGAGCACCATCTCCACCAAGTATAAGGCGCCCAACAAGGTCGTGACGATCCTGCAGGGCAATGAGACAATGCAGGTGTATAGCGACGGAAAGACGATGTACATCTACTCCCCCAAGGAGAAGCAGTATATGAAGATGCCTGCTCCTGCGTCTCTGGCGCAGATGCCGGGGATGAGCGGCGTGGGCTCGGGCGACCCGACCCAGATTGGCGCGCAGCTTCAGGCTATTTTTGCTAATGGAAAGAAGCTCGCCGACCGCAACGTAGGGGGGAAACCCGCCTTCGTACTGCAATCCACACAATCCCAGCAGTCGCAGGACGGTAAGACTTCGTTCCAGCTGACGGCAACTGCCTTCATCGACAAGGCAACCTACCTGCTGCGACAGCTCAGCATTCAGGCGACACGCAGTCAGGGCGCCCAAAAAGTGGTAGAAACCATCACAGTGAACTTCGCCTCGCAGCAGATTAACCCGAATCTGCCCGACTCGGTGTTCGCCTTCAAGCCGCCTGCGGGCGCGAAGGAGGTAACGCCACCGCAGCCTTCGGGCGCCACGCCGGCACCTCGCTAACCCCGCTGGCTGTTCGCCCCCTTCCCCGTTGGGAAGGGGGCTTCTGAGAGACGATGCGTGTGCTGCTGTTCTCTAAGGCGGCTGTTCGGGCGGTTTACCATAAGCAGTATGAACATATCGCCTCGCATCCTGTCATACACGAGCTGCTGGTTGCCGTCCCTCCCTACTGGCGCGAGCCTCGCGTAGGCAAGGTGCCTTTGGAGACAGTGCAACCACAAGGCTATCGCCTAGTAGCAACGCCCCTACGGTGGAACGGGCACTACCACCTCTACTACGCCCCCCAATTGCCTCGCCTTATCCGACAGTTCCGCCCAGACCTGGTGCACCTCGACGAAGAAGTATACAACTTCGCCACCTTCCATGCGGCGCTAGCGGCACGATGGTATGGAGCAAAGGTCGTTGCCTTCTGCTGGCAGAACATCTACCGACGCTACCCCCCGCCGTTCCGCTGGTTCGAGCAGATACTGGCGAGGCACCTGCAGGGAGTGATTGCGGGCAACGAGGAGGCGAGGCTTGTGCTGCAGAGAAAGGGCTTTTCCCTGCCCGTCGAGGTGATACCCCAGTATGGAGTGGATGTAGAGCGCTTCAAGCCGGGCACCCCTCCGACACCGCCGCCGTTTCACATCGGCTTTCTGGGACGCCTCGTTCCTGCCAAGGGCATTGACCTCTTGCTAGAGAGCCTACAACACTTGCCAGAATGGTGTGAGCTGTGGCTGGCTGGGGAGGGCGAAGATACCGTGTGGCGGACGATGGCGGAGAGGCTGCGCGTTGCCGAACGGGTGCGCTGGCTGGGCGCCCTCCCATCGACGCACGTGGTGGACTTTCTGCACCAGCTGCATGTGCTGGTGCTCCCCTCGCGAACCACAGCGCGCTGGAAAGAGCAGTTTGGTAGGGTGTTAGTAGAGGCGATGGCGTGTGGGGTACCGGTAGTGGGTTCCAACAGCGGCGAGATACCGCGTGTCATCGGCGAGGCAGGTCTCGTGTTTTCAGAAGGGAATGCCGAAGAGCTGGCACGTGGTATTCTTTCGTTGGCAGAAAGCCCAGAGCGACGGCAGCAACTGGCTCACGCCGCCCGTCAGCGCGCGGTGACGCACTTCAGCATGGAGCAGATAGCCCTGCGCTACGTCCGTTTCTGGCAAGATGTCGCGTCGGTAGAACACAACCCCTGTTGACCTTCCCTTCTCAAAGCGGGTATCCTAAAGGAGCAAAATTTTCTGTTGGAGATGGAGATGATAGAGACCGGGGTGACGCTTTCCCTTCCCGATGTAGCTAATCAGGAAGATACACGTCAAATTCCCATTCCCAGGGTAGGTGTACGCGCGGTAACCTTGCCCCTGCAGGTGAGGAACGTAGATGGTAGCACTTTCCATACGGTGGCTGTGGTTGACTTTGCAGTATCGTTGCTAGCACACAAGAAAGGCACACACATGAGCCGTTTAATGCAGATTCTAGATGAGATGACAGCGCAACCCGTGACGTTCTTGCATCTGCATAAAACGCTGGACCGTGCGCGCGACATGCTGGACGCTGACCGTGCGGAAATGTCTCTGCGGTTTAAGTATTTCTTGCGTAAATATGCCCCCATCACAGGGGCTACAGGCTGGCTGGATGTGGACACGGAATGGTTCATCGCCTTGGAGAACGGCAAAAGCACCCGTCTCGTGCGCGTGACGGTACCAGTGAAATCACTGTGTCCTTGCAGCAAGCAGATTGCTGTGTACGGCGCCCACAACCAGCGCGCTTTCATCCGAGCGGAGGTGGAGCTGCTTCCGTCTACGCCAGAGATCGACATGGAACACCTATGCCGACTACTCGAAGAGCAGGCGAGCAGCCCGCTATACCCCGTGCTGAAGCGTCCCGATGAGAAGTATGTCACCGAGTCTGCCTACGACAACGCCAAGTTCGTGGAGGATATGCTGCGCGACTCCGTGCTGGCATTGCGGCAGCTGCCCGGTATTCGGCGTTTTCAGGTGGAATGCGAGTCGATAGAGTCGATTCACAATCACAATGCGTTCGCAGCAACCGAGGAGTGGCTCTCGCCGCAGTAGTGGCATTGTGGGTGAGCCTGGGGGGAGGGGTGCGAGCGGAGAGCGAGCTGCCCACCCCTCCTCCAGTGTGGACCGCTCCCCCTCCGCCAGGCTTCGAGGCGGTGGTGCTTCCCCCGATTGCCCCGACGGCTGCATCGGTTGTGGTGACTCCCCAGCTGCACCAGTCGCGCGTGGCTCGTCGCGACCCGAAACACGGCTGGCACTTCCAAGTCGCCTGCTATGGATACTTTCGCACCGAACACCAGAACCATCCCGAATTGCGCTTCCGTGTGTACGCGCAACAGACAGAAGACCTCCCCGCTGCCCTGCAGGTGTGTCGTCTACTCCTGCGTCTACAGGAGGTAGCCTGGCAGAGGCTGCGCCTGCAGGTGAATCTGCAGGGGGAACGCGTGCTGAACGTGTGGCTCTGTCGGCAGGGTAACGCAGGGGGAGAGCAATGGCGCAACAACCTGTACCTTTACTCTGTCCAAGAGATTCATGCCCCCATGCAATGGCTGCGCGAGGTGGCACACGAGTTCTCCCATGCGCTGTTTCCTGGGATCACTGGGTATACCTCTCCAGAACCGTGGGCGAATGGCTACATAGGGGAACGTTTGCTGCTCAGCTGGCTGCAGCCGATGTTAGAGGGGGGAGCGCTCACGCCAGAAGACCTCTGCGGCGCTTCCGCAACGGAGGTAAGCCAATTCGTGCAACAGCGTTGCCTCCCGCTCCGGCAGATGTGGGCATCTGGAGGCTTTCCCCAAAAAGAGTTCTCCCGTACGGATGCGACCGGCATGGGCGCGCTGGTCGGATTGGTGCTGTACATCGACAGCGTGTATGGCAGCGCGATGCTACGCGCCACCTTCGCCCGTTTGCAAGCTCCTCAGCCGCATGCCCTGTGGCGAGCGTTTACTGAGGCGGTGCGCGAAGCCCAAGAGTTACGCTTGACTCCCGTGGGGAACGCAACGCAAGTGTGGCTCGCTGCAGCAGGATGGCGCGTCGACAGCGAAGACAAGATGGCTATGCTACAGCGGGGTAAGCGGCGTTGGCAAGCTACCCAGCAGGCGTGGCAGCTGTCAGAGAGCGACTGGTATCGCCTGACCAGTAAAGCATCTCTGCGTCTTTCCAAACCGTAGCGGGGACGCCAAGCGTTCTTCTCCGAACAGCCAACGCTTTCGCCCAGGGGGCGACCGGCTCCCCACAGGGAGGTTCCCCACGGGGATTACGATGCTTTCCTCACCCGTTGCGCAGTATAGCGCCTCGGTTCGCTTGTTCCACTAACGCGGCATATCGGGCGAACACGCCCTGCGTGAAAGCAGGCGGTTTGGGTTTCCATGAAGCGCGTCGCCGATCCAGCTCCTCTTGTGGGACGAGCACCTCAAGCAAGCGGTTGTCCACGTCGATGCGGATGCGGTCGCCCTCTTGTAGCAGGGCAATCGGGCCGCCTACCTGTGCCTCAGGGGCAATGTGTCCAATCATCAGCCCGCGTGTGCCCCCAGAGAATCGACCGTCTGTGAGCAACGCCACATCGGGTCCGAGCCCTTCGCCCACGATAGCGCTCGTCACAGAGAGCATCTCGGGCATCCCCGGCGCTCCTTTGGGTCCCACGTAACGGATGACCACCACGTCGCCGGGGCGGATGTGCCCGCGCAGAACCTGCTCCATCGCCGCCTCTTCCGAGTCGAACACGCGCGCAGGCCCCTCGAAGAAGGTTCTCTCCGTTCCCGCCACTTTCAGCACTGCCCCGTCGGGGGCGAGATTACCTCGCAGGATCACCAGACCACCGTGTGATTTGAACGCTCTCTCTACAGGCACTACCACCTGTTGTCCCGGCGTCTCACGTACGCACGCCTGTACCTCTTCAGCAAGGGTGCGCCCCGTGATAGTCTTCTGCTCGCCATCTAGCAAGCCTGCCTCCAGCAAGCGGTGGAATACCAGCGGCGTGCCGCCCGCCTCGTAGAGCTCCCATGCCGTGTAAGTGCCCCAGGGGAGCAGGTCAGCGATGACGGGAGTGCGCCGCGACACCTCGTCAAAGTCGTCCAGGTTCAGCGGGATGCCTACCTCATGGGCGATAGCCAGCAGATGAAGCACGGCGTTGGTGCTACCACCGGTCGCTGCTACGGTGGCGATGGCATTCAAGAAGCTGCCTCGGGTCAGGAAGTCTTTCGGCTTCCACCCGTTGCGGATGGCTTCCGCCAGGATAGCGCCAGCGCGATAGGTGGCTTCTGCCTTCTCAGGTCGCGTAGCGGGGATGCTGTTGTATCCCATCGGCGAGATACCTAGCACCTCCAACACCATCGCCATGGTGTTGGCGGTGTACTGTCCACCGCACGCGCCTGCACCGGGGATAGCGTGCTTCTCCACCTCCCGTAGCTCCGCCTCGGAGAGACGTCCCGCCGCATACTGCCCTACCGCCTCAAAGACGGAGACGATGGTCAACTTGCGCTCCTTCCAGATACCAGGCGCTATCGTACCACCATACAATACGATGCCTGGCACCTCGCTGCGGATGACACCCATCACCCCGCCAGGGATGGTCTTGTCGCACCCGGACAATACCGCCATTCCGTCGTAGAGGTAACCCATAGAGACCAGTTCCACGCTGTCGGCAATCACCTCGCGACTGACCAGGCTGGCACGCATGCCAGGCGTACCCATTGCAATACCATCCGAAATGGCAGGGGCGCCAAATTCGAACGGCACTACTCCTGCCTCGCGCAACCCCTCCTTCAGCCACTGTGCCAAATCGCGTAGGTGCACGTTGCAAGGCATACCGTCCGTGTAGGTATTGACCACCCCCACGAAAGGCTTGCCAAAATCCTCATCCCCCACGCCCACTGCACGCAGCATCGAGCGAGCAGGCGCCTGTTGCACTCCGCTTTTAATCCTGTCGCTTCTCATCTTGTTGTCTCCCGGTGCCGAATCGTCGCGGTCACATTATACTACACCTCTATCAGTGATGCCAACCGTTGCAAAGTCACAGGAAGCAGTTCCGAGAAACTCTCCTCTAAACGGTGCCCGACACTATTTTTCTATGCTAGGCATGTGGTATACTGCAAGAGATGCTCTAGGGAGTTCGCCCCTATTTCCCCTAGGTATCAGAAAGGACAACATATCATGTATAACGCACTGTGTCGGGCTCTCTCCGCGCTGAGAGCGACTGCCGCGCTGCTTGTTCTGCTGACGAGCGCGCACGCGCAGTGGAACGTCGCTCTCGTCGGATGGGTCGGCGGCTCCACCAACGATGTACACGTGCAAGGCAACTACGCCTACTGCACCGTGCCTTCCGGCTTGATTATCATGGACGTGTCGGACCCCGCTGCTCCCCGTGAGGTGGCAAGGATTTCCCTACCCGGCGGCTATGCGTGGAAGCTGGACGTCTCGGGGGGCTTTGCCTATGTGGCAAACGAGCTCAGGGGATTGCGCGTGATCGACGTGTCCGACCCGCTGAACCCGCGCGAGGTGGGCGCGGACGAGTCCACCCTCGTGAACGACGTCGCCCTCTCTGGTGGGTATGCGTTCGTGGCAACGGGACCAGGAGGGCTGCGGGTGATCGACGTCTCCGACCCCCAGAATCCTCAACCGGTGTCATCCGTTGACACGCCCGGCTCCGCGGCTCGGGTGTTCGTATCGGGGCAACACGCCTACGTGGCGGATGAGAGGGGAGGCTTGCGCGTCATCGATGTCTCCGACCCGCAAAACCCTCGAGAAGTGGCGTCGGTCGCT
>JANWXG010000300.1 GCA_025057335.1 bacterium
TGCCGAACACGAAGCTGTTGGAGCCTCTGCCCTGCACAGGGGGCAGCTCGTCGGCAATCGTGTAGTAACCGCCCTTGGGCAGGCGCGGGCGGTAGCGACGCTCGCCGTTCACCCACAGCTGGATGAAGTTCCACTCGCCGCGTTGCGCCTCGGGGATGACCAGCTGCCACCGCCCATCGGGAGTGACCCCCCAACCCTTCAGGGCTACCCCTCCGCTGAGTACGGGGCGCTCCCTCGGATATGCAGCGTAGATAGTGGGCGATTGCGCCGTGCCCGAGTCCTCGGGAGTGAACGTCAGCGGCTCGCGCAAGTAGTAGGTTCCCCGACGAATCATCACTACCACAGGACGGTTGAGCGGCTGGCGCTGGCGCAGCTCGCGCACCGCCTGTTGCGCCCGCCCTACCGTGGCGAAAGGTCCGTCCGTGCGCTGGCGGTTGGGCGTGGGCAGCCTGCCCGACCAGCTATCGTTGCCGTTGGTTGCTACGTAGAAATCAGCCTGAGATGGTTGCGCCTCCGCGAGCGACGACAGCAGAACCCCCACGAGGCACAGCGGTGACAACAGCATCCACATCTTCTCCTCCATCGCACCGAGTAGGTTATGGCGACTCTTCGCAGGGTAAGGGGGGCTTTCCTGCCGTGCGAGTAATCCACTGGCAAGAACAAGAAACGCTGGGAGATACAGCGCAGTGAATCGCGATGAAGATGGTGCTCTGCCAACCGCGAATCTTCTGGAGGGTCACGCTCCGTCGTGACCTGATGGCGGACGCTGCGGAGCGCGTCATCATCTGGAGGGTCACGCTCCGTCGTGACCCTGTGTGGACGCGACGGAGCGCGTCCCTCCAAGGGCAATTGACGTGTAGACGCGACAGAGTGCAGAGTACGCTGAGCAAAGCAACAGCATAGAATACTACATCTTCATCGGCTTGACACCTAGCAGGAAATCGCTTCCCCTCAGACTAACATAGCCTTGCTATGGCAGTGCTGGAACAACGTGCGAAGACGATGGTGGGCGAGGCGCCCGCCGCGATTGCCATCACACCGCGCTTGCGTTTCCTGCGAGCCCTTCTGGTGAGCCTGCTGTTGCTCCCCTTCAACGCCTACTGGGCGGCGGATGTGATGATAGACGTTATCTTCTCGCTGCTGGTGCCGCCCATGTGCTCGCTGATGGTGCTGGCGTTCCTCAACGTCTTCCTGCGGCGCTTCGCGAGGCGGTGGGCATTCAGCAGCGGCGAGCTAGTGCTGGTATACGCTTTCCTCTCTGTGGCGACCGCCATCTGCTCGGAGTGGATGGGCGTGAACTTTCCCTACATCTACTCCTATGCCATGTTCGCCGACGCCAACCCCTGGAACCGCGAGAACATCCTGCCGCGCCTGCCCGAGTGGTTCTACTTTAAGGACGCCGAGATACTGCAGGATTTCCGTCGGGGCGGATTTGACCTGCAATATGCGCTCTCGCGTCTGCCCATCTTCCTGAAGCCGATGGTGGCGTGGACAGCGCTGTTCGGGCTGGTGTGCCTGGCGATGCTGTGTATCAACACGCTCATGCGCGACCAGTGGAGCCGACGCGAGAAGCTTGCCTTCCCCATCATCCAGGTGCCCATGCTGCTCACTCGCCCCGATGCGCCTGCCTGGAAGAGCCGTTACCTGTGGGGCGCCTTCGCGGTGATGTTCGCCATCGATATGCTCAACGGCATCGCCTTCCTCTACCCTGCCGTGCCGATGATTAAGGTGCGCTACCTCGCCAACCTGAACGAGTGGATTCCCGACCCGCCTTGGAACGCCATCGGCTGGACGCCCATCGGCATCTTCCCCTACATGAGCGCTATTGCCGTGTTCATGCCCAACGACCTGCTGTTCAGCTGCATCTTTTTCTTCTTCGTGCGCAAGGCAGTGCAGATTATCATGGCG
>JANWXG010000301.1 GCA_025057335.1 bacterium
TGCATGTTGCAGCGCGTGCGCGAATGGTGGCAGACCAGTGACCGCCAGACGCGGCTGATTGCCGTCGCCTCTGCAGCAGGGCTGGTCATCGTGATGATTGCGCTCTCCTTCTGGGCGACGCAGCCAGAGTGGGAGGTGCTGTACACGGGACTTTCGCCTTCCGACTCGGGAGCTATCGTCGCGCGCCTCAAGCAGGCGAAGGTTCCCTACCGCCTCTCCGCAGGGGGCAGCACGATTGAAGTGCCTGCCTCCTATCGCGACGAGATGCTTCTCTCCCTGGCGGCAGAGGGGCTGCCCAATCAGGGCACTCTGGGCTACAGTCGTCTGGAAAAGCTGGGCTTCGGTACCACGCAAACGGTAGAGCAGGAGACCGCTCGCATCGCGCACGAGGAAGCGCTGCAGAATACCATCCTGCGCCTGCAGCCCATCGCGGGGGCGAGAGTGCATATCACGCCCGCCATCGATTCGCCCTTCGTCGGCGAGAAGAAGCCCGCCAAGGCGAGCGTGATGGTAGACCTGAAGCCGGGGCAGCAGCTGACGCGCGAGCAGATTGCCTCTATCGTGTTCCTGGTGTCGCGCAGCGTGGCTGGGTTGTCGCCCGAAAACGTCTCCGTCGTCGATGAACATGCCAACCTGTTGTGGGATGGCTCGCAGGCGTCGGATATGGCGCCCGGCATCGCCAGCAACAAGCTGGAGCTGGAGCGAGCGTATGCGGAAACAGTGCAGCGGCAGCTGCAGCAGCAGCTCGACGCCGTGCTGGGACCGGGCAAGTCGCGTCTGACGGTCACCGCGGAGCTGGACATGGACCGCGAAGAGGTCAACCAGAAGCAGATCGACACTGGTCCGGAGGGGCAGGGCATCCCCGTCAGCGAGACGCGCACGGAGGAGACCGTGCGCGGCGCAGCCCCTGCAGGGGCAGGGGGAGCTGCAGGAACTCCTACCTATCCCACCGCGCCCGCAGGAGCGCCCGGTGAATACAGGCACTCCTCCACAACGACCAACTACGAAGTGGGACAGAGCACCATCCACCGCGTGAAGACGCCGGGCAGAGTGGTGCGCATGTCGGTCGCCGCCATGGTCGACGCCTCCGTGCCCGCCGAGCAGGTGGAGAAGGTGCGTGCTTTTCTGGAGGGCGCGGTCGGCGCGGACCAGAACGACCCCGAGCGACGTTTTCGCGTGATTGTGGAGAGCATCCCCTTCGACAACACGCTGGCGAAAGAGGCGGAGGCTGCGCGCAGGCAGTTCGCCAGTCGCCAGCTTATCGACACTCTGCTGCGTTACCTGCCTCTGGTGGCGCTGCTGGTCGTGCTGTTGCTGGTGGCGAAGGCGCTGCGCCCGACGCGCGCCGTGCAGACGCCAGAAGGCGTCGTGATGTCGCTGCCCGGAGGCACTGTGCCAGAAGGGGCTCTTGAGACGGGCGAAGAGGAGCAGGCTGCTGCTGGGGAAGGCGGGGCGACGCCGACGCAGAGGGCGCGTCGTGTGGCAGAGCTGCCTGAAGAGGAAGTGGAAATCAAGCCCATCCGCGAGCGCGTGGACGTGAATCTGGAAAGCATCGTCCAGCTAGCGCAACAGAAGCCAGAGAAAGTGGCAATGCTGATCAAGAGCTGGTTGGCGGAGGATGAGCGATAATGAGCGCGAGAACGTCCTCACAGTCCTTGAGTTCCCGCCAGAAGGCGGCAGTGATGATTGTGGCGATGGGACCAGATGTCGCAGGGAAGGTGTTGCGTCATCTGGATGAAGAAGAGGTGGAGCAAATCACTCTGGAGATTGCCCGCATGGGAAAAATCTCGCCCGAGGTGCGCGAGTCGATTATCGAGGAGTTTCACGAGCTCTGTGTGGCTCAGGAGTAC
>JANWXG010000302.1 GCA_025057335.1 bacterium
CTCGCCGAGAGTGGGGTAGACATCGCAGGCGTGCTGGTAGACGACACGCGCGTCACTACCTGCAAAACCCGCGTGATTGCGCATAGTCAGCAGGTCGTGCGTCTGGACCGCGAGCAGAGACATCCTGTGTCAGAAAACCTGCATCAGGAGCTGATGAGACGGTTCGCGGCGGTGCTTCCTCGCGCCAGCGCCGTGGTGATTTCGGACTACCAGAAAGGGGTGCTGACCCCCGCAGTGACGCGCGAGGCGGTTGAAAGGTGCCTCTCTGCAGAGGTGCTGGTCACTGCGAACCCGAAACCGCCTCTCCTGCGTCATCTACGAGGAGCCCATCTGGTCTCCATCAACCTGCAGGAGGCGCAGAGCTTTGCGCACAGTGTGGGCAACGGGATGGAGTTGCTTTCCCTCGCCCAGGTTTCCACATTCGTGCAGGAGTGGCGCCAGACGTTGGGAGTTGGCGCCCTGGTGGTGACCCTGGGAGCAGAGGGGATGCTTCTTTGCACAGAAAGCGACACAGGGGTACATGTGCCCGCGATGCCAGTGGAGGTCTATGATACCGCTGGCGCGGGCGACACAGTTATCGCCACCCTCACCTGTGCGCTGTCGGCAGGGGCAGACTGGTTGACAGCAGCTCAGCTGGCGACGGCTGCTGCAAGTAGCGTAGTGCGCCATGTGGGGGTCGTTCCTCCTCGGCGCGACGAGATTCTGCGTTTACTTTCCGAGAATCATTCAGGCAAGCTAGCTTAGCGGAGGAGTGCAGGATGCGGAGCCAGGGGGTACTGTTGTCGTTCTGCATTATCGTATGCCTTGTGCTGATGGTATCGTCCCGCCTCGGCGCACAGATTCTGCCGCGCGTGGAAGTACGCGGGAGCACGTTGCTGGTGAATCGCGAGGTGGCTCTGCGCGTGCGGGTAGCCAATGGCGACCTTGCTCCGGAGCAACGAGCGCAGATTGCTGCTGAGAGGCTGCAGGCTGCGGTGGCGCGGGGGCTGGGGGCGCGTCATGTGGGGGTCAAGGCGCAGAGACGCCGCGCAGCAGTGACCCTTGGCGGCGAGGTATTGCTCTACGCGACGCGCGCAGACGCCCGCGAGGCAGGAACGACGCCGATTCGACTCGCGCAGACCTGGGCGAGCTCCTTGAGACACTGCCTCTCTATTCCCCCCCTGAGCCTCAGCACCAGCGAGCTGCTGGTGCCTCTGGGTGAGTCGAGGCTCGTGCGGGTAAACAGCTGGCTGGAGGGCACGGTGGTGGTCGCTCCAACGGGGGCGCCAGACGACGGAGTAGCCGACCCCGCCGTCATCGGCGACGGACGCACCGTGCGCGTGACGGGGCGCGCCGTCGGGCGGGAACAGATACTGGTCTCTGTCGGCGAGCTTTCGGTGCCGCTCACAGTGACCGTGCGCAAATACGCCGGAGAGGTTCGGATGAGCGAGCCTGTCGTGGTCACGGGGATAGACCCGTCCGCTGACTTCGTGAGACAGGTAGCTGAGGCTGCCGTCCTGCGCTCGGCGCAGCTGGAGCCTGGCGCACAGCTGCAAATCACCGCACCTGTCCAGCTCAGTAGCGTGCCGAATGTCGGACAATCTGCTACCGCAAGTGTGCAGATACGCGCCTGGGGCTCGGCATACATCGCGCGTGAGCAACAGGTGCAGCTCAGTGTGGTCAACCGTCCCCTCTCTTTCTCGGAGCCTGTCTTGCTGAT
>JANWXG010000303.1 GCA_025057335.1 bacterium
AACGAGACGGCGCTCCCGTGTTGGTAGTCGCGCACGTCAGTGCGCCTCCTGTCATTCTGAGCGGAGCGAAGAATCTCTCAGATGCTTCGCTTTCGTCTCAGCATGACAACGAGACGGCGCTCCCGTGTTGGTAGTCGCGCACGTCAGTGCGCCTCCTGTCATTCTGAGCGGAGCGAAGAATCTCTCAGATGCTTCGCTTTCGTCTCAGCATGACAACGAGACGGCGCTCCCGTGTTGGTAGTCGCGCACGTCAGTGCGCCTCCTGTCATTCTGAGCGGAGCGAAGAATCTCGTTCTGCTAGTTTTCAGAGATGCTTCGCTGTCGCTCAGCATGACAAGGGAAGACGGCTTGGCAGGAGCCTCGCCCTCCACCCCGTCATTCTGAGCGGAGCGAAGAATCTCTCAGATGCTTCGCTCTAGGCTCGCCATGACACGTTTGCCATGCGCCCCTTGCAGGCTGAAGCCTGCACCACAAACAGCTTGTAGTGCGCACTTCAGTGCGCCGCAACGACTCAGTATCCCTCCGGAGCGGACGCTCCGCATGACACCTGCTCAGCGTGCTATATCATAACGAGACCGCCGTCTACCGTCAAGACCTGCCCCGTGATGTAGGACGCCTCGTCACTGCACAGGAAAACCACTGCTCCTGCCACATCTTCCGCTGTGCCCAACCGTCCTAAGGGAATCTGCTTCAGGATGTTCTCGCGTACCTGCTCGGGCAGGGCGTCGGTCATAGCGGTCTCTATCCAGCCGGGCGCGACGGCGTTGACGCGGATGTGGCGCGAGCCCAGCTCACGCGCCAGGGACTTGGTCAGCCCAATCAGCCCTGCCTTAGCGGAGGCGTAGTTCACCTGCCCGGCGTTACCCATCAGCCCCATAATAGAAGTGATATTGACAATGCAGCCTGAACGCTGCTTCATCATCGTCTTCGCGACCGCCCGACAGCAAAGGAAGGCGCCCTTCAGGTTCACGTCCAGCACGGCGTCCCAGTCCTCCTCGCGCATACGCACCAGCAGGGCGTCGCGCGTGATGCCTGCGTTGTTGACGAGGATGTCTATCCTGCCGAAGGTATTGAGCACCTCCGCCACGCCCGATTCTACCGAGCTCTCGCGCGAGACGTCCATCTCAATCGCCAGGGCGCGCCTGCCCAGCGCCTGCACGGCGTCCGCCACGCGCAGCGCGTTCGCCAGCGTTTGCGAGGCAACCGCCACATCTGCCCCTTCGCGCGCTAGCGCAAGAGCGATTCCGTGCCCAATCCCCCGACTATCTTTTCCTGCGCCCGTGACCAGCGCCACTCTGCCTTCAAGCCTCAAGATGCCCTCCCACTTGTTCTGCCTTCCTAGGAAGCATTGACGTGCTTCACTACAAGCCCTTCTCGTTCCCAGTAGCGCACTTCAGTTGCGCCCTGCCCAACGGCTCGACAAGAGCCTCGCCCGCCACTCTGTCATTCTGAGCGAAGCGAAGAATCTCGTTCTACCCTTTTGCAGAGATGCTTCGCTACCGCTCAGCATGACAGTGATGACTTCTCTTCTCGCCCGACTGCTTCGTGTCATTCTGAGCGAAGCGAAGAATCTCTTGTGTCCTTTTACAGAGATGCTTCGCCTGCGGCTCAGCATGACAAGAGAAACAACTTCGGCTCA
>JANWXG010000304.1 GCA_025057335.1 bacterium
AATGAGCCCCCCTACGCCCGTCACGATGAGCGCCATGAGCAGCGACAGGGGATCGATAAGCGCCTCGAAAGACACGCGGAAGTCGCCCGCCTCAATCCAGCGCCAGAGCAGGCTCAACACCTGCCTCTCCTCTGGCGGCAGCTTCAGCAGCTCCGCCGTGAGGTACACGGACAGGGCGAACGCCGCCAGCACGACCCCTGTGCCAACCGCGCCGACGACCTGCTTGCCCACGCGCTTGCCCACGAAGGCGTGGAACAGGAAGCCTATCAGCGGCAAACCGATAATCAGCCATACTAGGTCAAAGACACTACTCATTTAAGACCTCCATCAGGACGCCTGCTTATTGTGTCATAGCCTCCAAACCTCATTTGGAGGGCGAGGCTCCCGCCGAGCCGTGAGCCCCTGTCATGCTGAGCGCCAGCCAAGCATCTCTTCATCGCATCCAGCTGAGATTCTTCGCTTCGCTCAGAATGACGGGATAGTCAGCTCCCTTGTCATGCTGAGCGGAGCGAAGCATCTCATGCTCCGCGAAACGAGATTGCTTCGCTCAGAATGACTGTGTTGTTCGCGACGGAGCGCGACCCTCTATTTGTTGCCATGCTGAGCTGCAGGCGAAGCATCCCAGAGATTCTTCGCTTCGCTCAGAATGACAGTGTAGGGCATCCCTTCAACCTCCAAACAACATCTAGAGGGCGAGACTCCTGCCGAGCCGTAAGCCCCTGTCATGCTGAGCCGAAGGCGAAGCATCTTGCCTGTTTGTCATGCTGAGCGCTAGCGAAGCATCTCTTGGGGTTCTTCGCTTCGCTCAGAATGACGGGATAGTCAGCTCCCTTGTCATGCTGAGCGGAGCGAAGAATCTAAGAACCTTCGCCCCAACGAAGTTACGTGTTCTCTTCATACCACCCTTCGCTCAAATCCATCCACTGCGGATTATGAGCCTCAATGAGTGCCGTTTTCTTACAGCGTAACCAACCCTTGATTTGCTTTTCCCGCGCGATTGCATCCGATACGCGCGAAAATTCCTCGTAATATACCAAACGGTTTACATTGTACCTTGCTGTGAAACCTGGCACTAGCTTCTGTTTATGCTCCCAAATGCGACGGTAGAGGTCGCTTGTTATTCCCGTATACAGTACTCTGCTTTTGCTTGATAGGATGTATACATAATATCTTCTCATCGCCACGGCTTTTCTGAGATGCTTCGCTAACGCTCAGCATGACAGCTTGTCTTCCTGTCACCCTGAGCGAAGCGAAGGGTCTCGTTCTGTCGCGATGCTGAGATGCTTCGCTGTCGCTCAGCATGACAGTCTGGCTTCCTGTCACCCTGAGCGAAGCGAAGGGTCTCGTTCTGTCGCAGTGCTGAGATGCTTCGCTGACGCTCAGCATGACAGTCTGGCTTCCTGTCACCCTGAGCGAAGCGAAGGGTCTTGTTCTGTCGCAATGCTGAGATGCTTCGCTGACGCTCAGCATGACAGTCTGGCTTCCTGTCACCCTGAGCGAAGCGAAGGGTCTCGTTCTG
>JANWXG010000305.1 GCA_025057335.1 bacterium
CCGCGAGTGGGCGCCCTTCAGCCCCACGCGCAACGAGGTGGACTGGGTGGTGCAGCTGAGCCGAGTGGTGCAGCCCGCCATGGTAGTGCTGGTCGCCGATAGCGTGCCTGGTCCTACCAACGAGAGCTTTGTGGGCTACATTGTGCGCGCGAACATCTCGCCGACCCCCATCAACAACAAGGCGGGGTTTTCTGCACGACACTCAGACGGGCTGAACATCGCCTTCGCTGACGGGCACTCCAAATGGTACAAGGCAGAAGCCGTAGTGCCCCAGCCTCTGAGCAACCTGAACAACACCCCAGCGGGGGTACGCTGGGACCCCATCGACTACTACTCGAGCTCGAACTAAAGGAGGCGCGCCATGAGAAACCGATCACGCGCGTTCACACTCATTGAACTGCTAGTAGTCATTGCCATCATCATTATTCTCGCGGCGATTCTGTTCCCCGTGTTCGAACGTGCCCGCGAGAAGGCGAACCAGGCAGGGTGTCTTGCGCATATGAGGCAGCTGGGGCTAGCGCTGATAATGTATGCCGAGGACTACAGTGAAACCCTGCCCTGGTCGTGGGGAATGCCGGGTATTGAGTATCCTCTGAACCCGCCAAACGCTGCCCCTACCTGGGCAGAGCTCATCTATCCCTACACGAAGAACCTGGGCGTCTATGGCTGCCCTGCCAACCTGCCCAACTTCGCGGAATACCGCAAGCGATGCCTGCGGGGCTGGTTTGACTGCTTGAGCCAGCAGGAGCTGCGTCGGCGCTACTCCCAGTACGGCGCGCGCAGCTACTCCGCCAACGCCTACGTGCTGGGCTGGCTTGGAGCGAGCCCGAACGGAGCGCATGGACCAGGCGTGGTGCGCTCGCTCGGTTCCATTCCGCAGCCCGCTCAAGCCATTGCGCTGACTGAGTCTATCTCTTTCGGTACGGTGTTGCGCCTGCCGAGCGGAACCACCCCCGCCGCTGCCATGCACTGGTGGTGGGCGATTTCGGACGAGTGCTGGGCGCGCACCGAGATGCAATACACTCAGGAGACTGCTGCATGGTCTAGCCTACTGCTGCACAACGACGGCGCGAACTACGTGATGGCGGATGGACACGCCAAGTGGTATCGCCCTGCTCAAACACTAGCGCCACTGGAAGTGGTGGGTGGACGCCCGAAGGGCAACCTGTGGCAGTGGGACCATGCGCCCATGGCGCGGTGTCAATAAAAGCAAAGGGGGCGTGCGCTCTCGTCAATCTGTCATGCTGAGCGCAAGCGAAGCATCTCCTTGTAGCCACTGAACGAGATTCTTCGCTCCGCTCAAGATGACAGAAGGCGCACTGACGTGCGCCACTACCAGCAGGGAGCGCTAGCACAAAAGTGCACACGACACAATCCTCTGCTCGTAGTGAAGCACGTGAGTGCTTCCTCCTGGACAAACGACGTAGACTTTAGAATGACACTGGCTATTATGCTGAACACGGTGAGCAGCTTCGGAGATTCTTCTCTCCGCTCAGAATGACACCTGTTGTCATG
>JANWXG010000306.1 GCA_025057335.1 bacterium
GTCCCCTCCCCAACCTCCCCATGGACGAGGGAGTTTTTTTTTCGACTCACCGGGAGGTTCGCCCTCCAGATGTTGCACTGGAGGACAAGGCTCCCGCCGAGCCATCCCCCTCCCTGTCATGCTGAGCGCAAGCGAAGCATCTCTTTTCAACAGACGATGAGATTCTTCGCTCCGCTCAGAATGACAGGATGCGCACTGACGTGCGCGACTACCAACGCAGCACGAAAGTGCGCCCGACGAACTCTCCTGCTCGTAGTGAAGCACGTGAGCGCTTCTCTCTGATAAACAACAAGTACTTCAGGATGACACACCCTGTCATGCTGAGCCGAAGGCGAAGCATCTCAACCAGACAGGCGAGTTTCCTCGCTGCACTCAGAATGACAGGAAACGCACTAACATGCGCCACTGCTAGCGCGAAGTGCACACGACAAACTCTTCAGCTCGTAGTGAAGCACGTAAGTGCTTCCCCTGACGACAAAAGGTGCTAAAATGATAAGAACTGGAGGACAAGGCTCCCGCCGAGCCGTCCCCCTCTGTCATGCTGAGCGCAAGCGAAGCATCTCTTTTCAACAGACGATGAGATTCTTCGCTTCGCTCAGAATGACAAAGGGACACTTAGAACTACACCACAACACAGCGTCGACAGTCCGTTCGACACAATCCCATGAAAGGGTACATCGTTTTACTCACCAGATTCTGTCTCCCTGCGCCGATTCCTGCTGATATGTGGTGAGAGCGCTCTCATGTGTCGTGAGGGGAGCGCAAAAGTCGGTTGCAAGGGCAGGAATCGTGCCTCGTGCTGTGTAATGCCCTCTCGGAGGAGAAGATGCGTGCGGAGTGTCCGCCCCATATCGCCTTCACGCGCAACACGCTGCACCAGCTGGACGCCTCCTGCCGACGCGAGTGGCTGCTGACGAACGGCATAGGAGGCTTCGCGTGTGGTACCATCTGCGGATTGCGCACGCGACGGTATCACGGTCTGCTCACTGCGGCTCTGCCCTCCCCGCTGGGTAGGATGCTGGTGCTGGCAGAGGTCGAGGCGTGGGCGGAGATAGGCTCCCAGAGCCACCCCATCTCCAGCCACCTCTACCACGGGGCGATACATCCTCACGGGCTGCATCATCTGCAACGGTTCCAGCTGCACCCCTGCCCCACGCATCTGTATACAGTGGGCAAGGCGGTCATCCAGAGGCAAGTGTGGCTGATTCGCGGAAGCAACGCAGTGGCGATAAGGTATAGCCTGCTCTCTGGGCGACAGGCGATGCGACTGCACCTCATTCCCCTGTTCGCCTGTCGGGGCTACCATGCCCTCACCCGCGCCAACAACGCGCTGAACCCCCACCCCGACGAGGTCGCGACCGGCAGATATCGTCTGACCCCCTACGAGGGACTTCCGCCGATATATCTACACACGGGCGCAGCGCGGCTCCGTCCGCGAGCGGACTGGTACTACGGTTTTCACTACCCCGTGGAAACGGAGCGCGGGCTAGATGATACGGAAG
>JANWXG010000307.1 GCA_025057335.1 bacterium
GGATGACCGCGTGCCCGTTGATGTGGTCTAGCGAAGCGGTAGGCTCGTCCGCGAAGATGATTTGAGGCTGGTTCACCATCGCGCGCACCACGCACACCCGTTGCTTCTCCCCGCCCGACAGTTTGTGGGGATAGCGGTCAGCCAGGTGCGACAGTCCCAGCTGCTCGAACAGCTCCAGCGCGCGGCGGTACGCCTCTCGGTCGCCCGGCGCCGCCACTAGCACGTTCTCCAGCGCAGTCAGATAGGGCAAAAGATACGGTTGCTGGAATACGAAGCCGAACTCGCGCCGGCGCAGGCGCATCCTCTCGCCCTCGCTTAACAGGTGAATCACCTGGTTGCGATAGCGCACCTCCCCACTGGTCGGCACCTTCAGCCCGCTCATCAGGTAGAGCAGGCTGCTCTTGCCCGATCCCGACGGCCCCATGATGCCCACGAACTCGCCCTGCCGCACCTCGATAGACACGCGGTCTACCGCTAGCACAATGCGGTCTGCCTCGCGATACGCCAGCGTCACCTCGTCTGTCCACAGCATCGTCCTACACCTTCCGCTCAATGACCAGCACAGGGTCCATTGTCAGCAAGCGCGGTCCTACCGACATCGCTGCAAACAGCAACACTGCAATGGGCACGGGGATAGTGTACCTGTAGGCATACCAGTCCATCGGCTGTAGTAGCATCCCGCGCGGCTCGAACACCCACCAGTATAGCCCCCACAGCACGCCCATGCTCAGCAGCACACCCACCGTCCAGCCCAGCGCCACCAGTAGGGCGGTCTCGCGCACTACGCGCCACAGCAACATGCCGCGCGTGTAGCCCATTGCCGCCAGCAGGGCGAACTCTGGCAGCCGCTGCATGAAGAAGATGTTGGAGAGCATGCCCATCATGATAGCAATCACCAGAACGACAATCGCGATGACGATGTTCATGATAAGGTACAGATTCTTGAGCGAGGAACGCAGCTCGCGCACTAGCTGCCCGTAAGTGAACAGGCGCACTTGACGCTTATCGAGCGCTTTATCCAAACGGCGGTCTAGTTCGGGTTGCTGGTCAGGCGTCGGCGCAGCCACTACTATCTCCTCCAGCGGCGGGAAGTAGTGCTTCTGCACGAACTCCTTCGGGATAACCGCGAACCAGTTTTCGCCATCCAGCAGACCTACCAGCTTCACAGGTACGGGCGCGAAGCTGTCTTCGATGTTGGGAGCCAGCACCACGTCGCCCAGCCGGAGGTTGCGGTTGCGCGCGATACCCACAGAGAGCGCACACGCCGCCTCCCCCTCGCGCGGCAACCTGCCTTCCACCAGCCGCATGCGTGTCAGGCGCAACATCTTCGGCATATCTTCCTGCGTCAAGCCGAACAGCACGAAGGGGAACTTGCCGAAGATCGTGTGGATGTTGGTAAAGCAGACGCTGATATGGTAAATCTCGTTGGCAAGCGGCTCGGCACGGATGGTCATCTCCGCCAGAGGGTCTATCTGGTTGCCGTTGCGAGGCAC
>JANWXG010000308.1 GCA_025057335.1 bacterium
ACGCCGATGGATGTGACCACAATCACCAGCGCCATCAGAAAGAACAGGATTTGTTCAAACATTCGTCCTCCTTACGCTATCGTCGCGTCAAGTGATGACATCGCTTTGGCGATTGACACACCCGATTCAAGACGCCTCGTTGTCATGCTGAACGCCGTGAAGCATCTCAGAGATTCTTCGCTCCGCTCAGAATGACAGAAAACCTAGATGTCATGCTGAGCGTCAGCGAAGCATCTCAGATTCTTTGCTTCGCTCAGAATGGCAGCAGGTCGCGGAGCATCCTCCTCATAGCCCTGTAAACCTCACCCCCGCCCCCTCTCCTACAAGGAGAGGGGAGTCTCATTCCCCCCTTCCTTCGTAGGGAAGGGGGACAGGGGGATGGGTTTACCCTGCCTGTCTACCTCAACCCCGTCCCCTCTCCTACAAGGAGAGGGGAGCCATTTCCCCCATTCCTTTGTAGGGAAGGGGGGTGGGGGGTTAGGTTGACCTCCCCCCCAAAGCCTCTCACCTAATGCAAAGACCACTGGCTATCATAAACTCACTGCCCTACTCAAGATGAGGGTAGGTATCCCGAGCCTAGAGAGCGAAGTGAGAGAATGCGCACGCGCAGCACGACGCAGACAGGGGAAACGGAAGAGGCACCAGTATTCAGGGAGAGCGCATCATGCACACCGAACTCATCACGCTGGATGGACACATTATCGATTCACTCACGCTGTCCAAAGTGCTGGACATGCTCATCACATCGGGCGTGGACTACGAGATACGTGAGTTCCGCATCGGTAAGTCGCACGACGAGCCCAGCCACGCGGAGATACTGGTCATTGCGCCCGACGAGGAGAGCCTGCAGCGCGCCCTACACGAGGTGCAGCAGCATGGTGCGGTCATCTCTCAGGAGGACGCCGACCTGCAGCCTGCTCCGCAGGACGGGGTGTTCCCCGAGGGCTTCTATTCCACCACGAACTTAGAGACCTTTGTACGCCTTGAAGGCACTTGGATTCCTGTTGAGCGCATCGAGATGGACTGCGGTATCCGCGTCATCCGCACCGAGACGGGGTGGCGGGCGGAGTGTGCGCCTCTGCACTGGGCACGCAAGGGCGACCTGTTTGTAGTAGGCAATAAGGGCGTGCGTGTGACCCCCCTGCCCCGCCGTGAGGCGGAGAGCGTTTTCCACTTCATGGGCAGCGAGGTCTCTATTGAGAAACCCAAGACGCGCATCGTGCAGGCAGTGGCGCGCGCTGTGCGCGAAGCGAAGGCGCGAGGGCAAAAAGTGCTCTTCGTGGGTGGACCTGCTATTGTACACACGGGCGCAGCGCCCTACCTAGAACGCATTATTCGCTCAGGATGGGTGGACGTGCTGTTCGCAGGCAACGCACTCGCTACGCATGATATTGAGCGGGTGCTGTATGGCACTTCACTGGGCGTAGCGCTGGAAACAGGCGCACCCGAAAC
>JANWXG010000309.1 GCA_025057335.1 bacterium
AGTCGCCGAAACCGTCCTCGGGTTTGAGGCGTATCCACAGCGGGAAGTAGATAGAGAGGGCAGAGTAGATGCCCTCTCGCTTCATAGCAGCGACGAAGTAGAACAGCTTGTCCAGATACTCGCGGTCTACCTCGCGGAAGTTGTCCTCCTTCCAGACCGCGCCGTGCAGGCGCACCATGTTCACACCGTACTTCGCCAGATGGCGAGCGAGGTAGTCCACCGACGCCTTGTCCATGCGGACGATATCCGGTCCCGCGTTCACCGCCCAGAAGCGCACGGGCTTGCCCGTCTTGCTGTGGATGAACTGCCCTCCCTTGACGGTAATCCAGCCGTTCTCTCCCGCCGTCTTCTCGTTCAGGCGGCGCAGGTCTATCGGGGAGGGGCGGAAAGAGTCGGGGGCAGGCTCAAAGGGAAACCAGCCCTCCATCGCCAGCCCATACTTCTCGTTCGGCTTCAGCTTGCCGCGCGGCACGATGTAGCTGTTAATCAGCAGGAAGGCATCGAAGCAGGCGGCGCCTTGCTGTTGCAGTACTTCGATACGCAGGCGGTGCACGCCCGCCGTCAGCTTGACCTTTCCCAGCGATACCCAGTTCGCCTCCACAAACTGACGGATAGGGGACTGGTCGAGCAGGGACACCTCAAACGGGCAGGTCTGCCACTCGCCCCCGTCAAACCGCCAGCGGAAGGGACCATGCTTCCAGAACTTGCGTGCGAAGAAGTAGTACTCCGCCGTCTGCGGCACGCGCACCTCATACTCGAGGAACATCGTCTGACCGCCGTAGTTGCCGTCTACGCCGATCCACTTACCTTCGGACAGCACACCTGCTTCCTGAGCGTTCGCAGGCTCGAAGGGATGACGGTCGGGGAAGTTGGTCGCCGAGGGCTTCTCCCCCTCCCACCACACCCAGACCAGCCCCGCCTGAGCCGATGGACGGGGGGTAGGGGACTGCGCATGACAGCCCACCACGATACTCCACAGCAACAGAAGCCACAATACTTTACTCTGCACAGCAAACCTCCTCTTTGTGCGATTGCGATTAGTTTTGTGCTACACCTCTTCAACGCTACCTGACTGGAGGGCGAGGCTCCCGCCGAGCCGTCCTCCCCGCGCTCGCGGGGATCAGGGTGAGGGGCTTTTCGGCTCACCCGCACGCCTCTCAAAACCTGTTGCATTTAATCGTTTCAGTTAATTCGCCTCTGTCCTGCGGCGTTCCTGCATGACACAGGTCATACGGCAGCCTGCGTCTCTTCATAATAGAACGGGAAGATATATACACATCTCTACTATGCAGACCTGTTGACAATTGACCGACAGCTATGATAGCATCATTAAGGAACGTACAGGGCTGTCTCAGCCTGAAGGGAGCACAGAGGAGGCAAGGCGCAACGGATGGAACGCAAATACAAGATT
>JANWXG010000030.1 GCA_025057335.1 bacterium
ACATGCCTGCTTACCCTGAGATAGTATATGATTACATGCTCATATACTCATTGAACCATCCTGACGGGAGGTCGTGCGTTTGGAGAACGCGGTGCGCGTGCTTAAGGCGCTATCTGACGAAACCCGTTTGCGCCTGACCAAGGTGCTGATGCAGGGCGAGTTTTGCGTGTGCGAACTGGTAGATGCCCTGGAGGTAGAACAGTCCAACCTTTCTCGACATCTCGCCGTGCTCAAAAACGCTGGGCTGGTTCGCGACAGGAGAAGAGGACTATGGGTTTACTACACCGTTGCTGAGGAAGCGACGGAACAGTTGAGGGGGATACTGGAGGCGCTGGGCAATTTAGATACGCACCGAACTCGTCTGGATTGGGAACGGTTGCAACAACGATTGCAGATGCGGGTGGACGGCAGGTGCCCTCTGGGCAGTGGCAGACTGCGTTCCTCGAGGAAGGGAGGCCAGTCCACGAGATGAAGGTCGCCCGCTTCCTGCCCATTATCGTTTTCCTTGTGGTTGTGGGCGCACATGCTCTCTACTGGTCGTGCATGAAGGGGCAGCACATCTGCATCGTAGATGAGCAGGGGAGATGCATCGAGGACAGAGTAGTATACACCATGTCGGCGAGCTTATCCCGCGAGGGGTTTGAACGCTACGTAGAGAGGCAAGAGCCCTTTCTCGGCATTGCCTATGCGCTGGCAATCGCATTTGCTGTTTACGCGCTCATGCAGTGGCAACGCAGCCGAAAGGCAGCCGTCGCGGGTGCAGTGTTGGGAACAGGTTTGGCTTCGGCGTTGTGGGCGGGAGCCTGTTTTCTCATCGGCTGTTGCGGTTCGCCCATGCTGGGCGTGTGGTTGGGCTTGTTCGGCGCAAAGGCGCTAGGCATCGCAAAGCCTTTGATAGCAGCTGTCACTTTGCTGTCGGTTGGTTGTGGTTACTTTTGTCTGCGCCGAAGGGAATGCTGCCCAAACGATTGTCCACGCGGGGGGTGAAGACCATGACCCAGGATGAGATACTGCGCCAGCTGCGCATGGACCTGGCGCAAGCCTTCGAGACGCCCAAGTGCCGACGGTGCGGTTGTCTGCGCGACACACTGCTCACGATGCGTGAGGCGACGGCAAATCTCAGCGGTATCGAGAGCGAGGCTCTGCAAGCGGACATCATCCGTTTCCTGAATAGCATGGAGGCTATCAAATATCCCTGCCTCGGTTGCGACCCGTGCTATCCCGCCAATGCCGAAAATCGATTCCTGACGGCAGCGGAAGGTGTTCTGCTATTGCCGAACGTCCAGCGCGCCTCCTGCGCTTTCGAAGTGCGCACAGATGACTCGTGGCCAGTCGTCGCCGGTGAATACATCGTGCTTGACCACTGCGCCACAGTTGCGGTCTCTACTCTGGCGAGCACTGACTTGCCAGAGAAGCTATCACGACTGCGCCCCCACGGTCTGGCAATTGCAGGCAAGACAGAGACGGAAAACATCGGCATCGACAAAGTGGTTAAAAACATCATCACGAACCCCTGCATTCGAACCCTTATCATTGCAGGGCAAGAACCAAAGGGGCATTTGACAGGACAGGCGTTGCTCTCCCTGTGGGAGAACGGCGTAGACGAGCAACAACGCATCGTGGGTGCGAAGGGCAAGCGTCCCTTCCTGAGGAACATCACCGCGCAAGAGATTGAACACTTTCGGCAGCAGGTCATCTTGGTGGACATGATTGGTTGTGATGACGCTGAGCGTATCGCTGCGGAGGCGGCAGACCGTGCGCAAAAGCAGCCATGCGCTTGCCCTGCCGCTTCCCCTCGCGAGGTTGCGACGACATCGCCACGTCGCCTCCGCGCGGAAATGCCCAACCGCCCGGTGAAACTGGATAGGTCGGGGTACTTCGTCATTATTCCGCAACCCGATAAAAAACTCATCATTGTGGAACACTACGACTACCGCGACCAGTTGCTCCACGTCATCGAGGGGCAAGACGCCCGCTCCCTGTGCGCCACGATCCTGGAGTTCGGTTTAGCCTCGCAGCTCGACCATGCCGCCTACCTTGGACGCGAACTGATGCGCGCGGAACTGTCGATACGTTATGGACTACCGTTCGTCCAGGACGGTGCCTGAGGGCGAGAGGGGCTACTATAGCACGACGGGCATCTCTTGTGTTCGTAGTGGCGCACGGCAGTGCGCCACCGTCCTCTCCCGTCGGGAGAGGAGTTGCAGAGACATCGATGCGGTCGCTTTTCACGGTTGCCTCGTCTTCTATTTGCTGGGAACGGGTACAATAGTAAGCGATGAGGAAAATGACCGCAGCTGCCATCATTCCTCATGGGGCGCAACTTTTAGGGCGCCTTCGGTGTCTAATAAGAGATGCGAGAACAAGGAGGTCGTTGCGACATGTTGAGAGCAAGCGCAGCTGTTGTCGCGCTGTTGGTATGCATGATGTCGCCCCTTTGGGCGCAGCAACCTGAGCCCGTAGAGCCCGTAGCTCCGCCTGAGCCGCCGGTGATTGCGCCTGCGGAGCCTGTCCCGCCTCCCGATGTGCCGATGGAGCCGGTTATGCCGCCGCCCCCGCCAGAGATGCCTCAGGCGCCTATTGCACCGCCTGCGCAGCAGCCGCGCCAACAGCAGAGGCAGAGCGGCAGCGACGTGCGCCAGGTGCTGACGGACATCGCGCAGCAGTATCGGCTGCAGGTGGTGATTGACCCGCTGCTGCAGGGGCGCGTCAACCCGCCCAGACAGGCGAAGGATGCGGCTTCCGCTCTGGATGCAGTCACCCGACAGATACAGGGGGTTACCTGGCGCAAGGTGTACCTGCGGGCGGAGATGGAAACGCCCTCCCCTGAGACGCTGGTGAACTGGGTGCGCGCGCTGGTCAACCTCGAGGCGCAGGGGTTGATTGTAGCGGATACAACGGGCAATCGTATTACCTCGTTCGTGCGCAACGTCACCGTATCGCCCGAGTTCGAGCAGCAGCTGGGACAGATGGTTCCCGCCTTCAAGACACGCCCGGTGTACGTGGTGTTCTACCAGCAGCCGACTCTGGCGCAGCAGGCAACAGCACTGCAGCGGTCGGGGCAGCGGCAGGGACAGGCGATGCGCGCGGAAGACCTGCTGGCGCTGGAACAACAGCGGCTGCAGATGTTCATGCAGCTGCCTCCCGAGGAGCGTCAGCGCGCTATCCGCATGGGCGTGCAGATGTTCATGAACCTTGACCCGTCCGTCCGCATGATGATGATGCAGGAGGGGATGCGCTGGTTCATGAACATGTCGCCTGAAGAGCGACAGATGCTGATGCAGCAGGGGATGCAGATGTTCCAGCAGATGATGGGCGGACCACCTCCCGCTCCGCCTGCGCCCGGGCGGTAATCGTGGGAAGGCGCCTCGTTGCGCCTTCCCCAATATGGTGGTGAGACGGAGGAAAGTGAGGCATGGTTCTGGCAGCGGGCACGCCTTCTGGGACAACGCCCGAGCTGTCGCTCAACATGATTGCTCCACTGGACGAGGACATCATGCTAGTGCGTCGCTGTAGCGACGGCGACCTCTCCGCCTTCGAGAAGCTGCATCAAAAATATGTGCGCCTGGTGTATAGCGTAGTGTATCGGATGGTGCCGACCGAGGAGGCGCATGACCTGACGCAGGAGGTGTTCCTGCGCGCCTTCAAAAACATCCGCACCTTTCGGGCGGAGAGCAGCTTTCGCTCGTGGCTGCTGCGCATCGCACACAACCTGTGCTGCAACCGTTTGCGTGACCTGAAGCGGCAGCAGGCGGAGTCGCTGGAGGAGATGGCGCAACGGGAAGAGGGTATAGGCTACGAACCTGCTTCGGACGAAGACCTGCAAGCGCATGTGGAGCGCGAGGAATTGCAGCGCAAGGTGCGTGAGGTGCTAGCGCGTCTGCCAGAGGATTACCGCATCATGCTCATCTTGCGCGACTTTGAGCAGTTTTCCTACGAAGAGATTAGCCACATCACAGGCTTAACGATTGCCAATGTCAAATCGCGGCTGCACCGCGCACGAAAGGCTTTCAAACATCTTTTTGAGCCCTATTATCGAGCTTACTGGCAGGGGGTAGGTGAGTAACCATGCGTTGCGAGGAAGTGCAGGAACAGCTGAGCGCGCTGATTGATGAGCAGCTAAACCATGGTGAGCGAGAGCAAGTCATGCTTCACTTGTTGCATTGCGAGACGTGTTTCCGCCAGTACGAGGAGCTGCGTCAGTTCGTCGAGTTCTGCCGGCAGCTGGAGTCGCCGGAGCCGAGGATCGACCTGTGGCGCGAACTGCAGCCTGCACTGGCGCAGATAGTCGCGGAACAACGGTTGCCGCTGTCGCAACGGCTGCGCCGTCAGTGGAGCCGCTTGGTGTCGCAAGTGTGCTACGGCATTATCCTTTTCCTACAGGTAGTTACCTACCAGCTGACTATTACGCTTTCGCGCTACATCATGGAACCGGAGCGCGCTGCCTACGGTCGCCCGATGCGGGGGTGATGGGGTTGAGCGTAGAGAGCATCATCCAGTGGCTTCAGACACCGCACGCCACTCTGCTGTTCGCCCTTGTCGGTCTAGCGTTTCTGGTGGTGGAGTTTCTCACGCGCCCCGTGTGGTCGTGGGTGGGCACGGTGGGCGTGCTGTTCCTAGGGGCAGTATTCGTTGCCCACCTGTTCAGTGGCTCGCACTGGTGGGGCATGCTGGTGTTCGCGCTGGGTGTCGCGCTCGTCATCGTGGAGACGCATGTTCTGCCCGGTAGGGGTATCTCTGCCTTGCTGGGATTTCTGTGCATCTTCGCGGGCATGCGCGAGGCGATTATGATACAATCGCACCCGCTATTTGCCCTCGTGGTCTCCTCCATACTGACCCTGATGAGCATGGTCGTCTTCTTCCTGTACCTGCCCAAGTGTCCCCTATGGCGCGAGATGCAGCACCGAATGCAGCTGTCGCTATCCTCCAGTCCGCAGGTGCAACGCGAGCTGCTCGGCGCTGAGGGCGTGACTATCACCGACCTCACCCCTGGCGGTCTGGCACAGTTCGGTGGTGTGAGCATCCACGTGCTGACGGAGCAGGAGTTTTTGCCCGCGCGCACCCCCGTGCGCGTAGCGGACGTGCGCCCTAACGGCGTCGTCGTGGAACCACTGAGTAGGCCTTCCCACTCGGAAGTAGAGAAAGGATAATGGAACGAGTTCGGGTTGCTCGACTCTTTAACCCGGCTCGGCAGACGCCTCATCCTACAGCCTTTCTGTCACCTTGAGCGTAGCAAAGGGTCTCTCGAGATGTCTCACTGCGTGAGGAGGAGAGTGCCAGTCGTTGTCGAGATTCAACCGACACGCATTGGCTGCCGCTGTCCGTAGGTCAGTGTGCGCCAGAGCCATTCCGCTGGTCCGAACCGATACCGACGCAACCACCAGACGCTGAACACGGCCTGCGCTGCGAACAAGACGCAGGACAACGCTAGTCCTGCAGCCACTCCAACCTTGCCATACAGTCCCAACCCGTAGTGATAAAAGAGCAGAGTGCAGACAACTGACTGCAATAGGTAGTTGGTCAACGCCATGCGTCCGACCGCCGCCAGCCATCCGAACCGCACCCGCCTACCCTCATCGCCTAGCCACAGAGATAGCGCCAGCACATAACCAACCCCCAACAGAGGACCGCCTAGCAGATACAGCCAGAAGGCGCCTAGGAAAGGAGCCAATTCTAGCTGCGGAGGGGCAAGCAGCAGTTGACGCGCGTAGAACACGTTGACGACTGCGCCGACGACCAAGCACACCGCAGTGACCACGCGCCATCGGGCGGAAAGGCTAGCGACGTTTTCCAAAAGACGCCCCTTCGCCGCATACATGCCCAGCCAGAACATGGAGAGCGCGTTGGGTAGGAGGGCGAGATATGCCCAGAAGAGGGTCTGGAACCACTCCTTCACGCGATGTCGCAACGCCTCTAGATAGCTGCCCTGCGAGTATACCTGCTCCGCCTGTGAAATCATCTGCTGCATCGCCGATGCAAACTGCTCATTCGCTTGCTGCATCCCAGCTGCCGCTTCGGGAACACCCTGCATTGCTAGAAACAGACCGATGGGCACTCCACAGCAGAACACCTGTATTCCCCACACGCTTAGCGCTAGCGCTAGCAACGCGCGAGGCTGAAGCCGACGGAATAGAAGCAGCACCATTCCCCCGAGCGCGTAGAAGAAGAGAATATCCCCGCTCCAAACTAGAATAGCGTGTGCCAAGCCAATAAACAGCAACACCATCAAGCGCCGCACCATGAGTGAAACGGGGTTCGCGCCACGAGCCTGGAGACGCTCCATCTGCCAGGCGACCCCCCAACCGAACAGGAAGGCGAAAATCGGGTAGAACTTGCCCTCGAATAGAAAGTTGATGAGAGCATCCGTCCAACGGTCTAGCCAAGACGAGGAGCGGGTAGGCATGTAGGGAACAGTCGAGGCTTTAAAGGAACCCATATTCACCACAAGGATACCGAAGACAGCAACACCGCGCAGGATGTCCACTAGCGACATCCGTTCCGCAGGAGCAGTAGGCTGTAGAGTGAGGTGTTCTCGTTCACTTGGTGTGTGATGATCGTGCTGTTCCATCCAGCGCCTCCTCCCAATGAACGAATTCGGTATACAGGGTGACCCCGATCTAAAGGAAAAGTTGCACGCTTCTCTGTGGATTATGGGCACTCGCTGTTACTCTGTTCGTTCACCATAGCGCTTGGGCTGCGTCTCGGTCAAGCCACCAGACCGGCTTCCCCGCGCTTGGTAACACTAGCGCCGCGGGGAGCGGAGCACGCTCAACAAGAACACGTCGCACCGCCTCTGCTTTGTCCGCCCCTATCACGAGGAAGTATACCATCTTCGCCGCGTTGAGCGCGGCGAAGGTGAGCGTCAAACGTCGCCTCGGCTCCACAGGCGCCTCACCGACGGCGACCCACCGCTCACGCTCCTGCACGGCAGCGGTGTTGGGAAACAGCGAGGCGGTATGTCCATCCGCGCCCATGCCCAGCAACACAAGGTCAAAACGTGGCGTCTCCCCGAAGAAAGCGCGTAGCTCCCCTTCGTAGAGGCGGGCAGCATCGTCTGGGACGGCGAGATGCGTGGGCATCGGATGGACGTTCTCCGCAGGGAGTTGCAGCGGTTCTATGAGTGTCTCCCGTACCAGACGGTAGTTGCTAGCAGGATGGTCGTGCGGTACGTAGCGCTCGTCACCCCAGAATAGATGTACTCGTTGCCACTCCACTCCTTGCGCGTATTCGCTTGCCAGCAGCCGATACAACCTTTGCGGAGTGCTCCCACCCGACAGGACAAGGCTGAAGTGCGCCTGCCGCGCCAGAGTTTGTGACACCTTCTGCACCATCGCCTCCGCCACAGCATGAGCCAGCTGGTCGGCGGTGTCGGCTATCCGCAGGTCATACCCATCTGTTCGCTCTGCAACGGTCTCCATCGGTGTGTGGGGGAATCCAGAATTCTTTCCGCTTCGCGCGGTCCTTCGCTGCCTGCAGAGTAGAACGCCATGGGCACGTTCTGGGTCTGCCACGCGCGCAGCACAGGGTCGAGCACTTCCCACGCTAGCTCCACCTCGTCGAAGCGCAAGAAGTAGGTGCGGTCACCCTGCAGGATGCTCAGCAACAGCGTCTCATACGCTTCGAAGCCTTCCTCATCCACCTCCCGATAGCACGCCCGCAGTACGATAGTGCGCGCCCGCATCTCCAAACCGATGGTTTTCGCCTGCGCCACCAGTGCCATCGCCTCCGCCGGCTTCATCTCGAAGACCAGGCAGTTCGGCTCAAGGCGGTCTAAGGGCGTCTGACGAAACAGGTGAATGGGGGCGGATTTGAAGTGCACGGCGATTTCACTGCGGTCAGCGGCGAGCCGTTTACCTGTGCGCAGGTAGAAGGGCACCCCCTGCCAACGCCAGTTGTCTACGTACAGCTTGATAGCAGCATAGGTTTCGGTAGTGGAGTGTGGTGACACCCCTGGCTCTTCCAGATAGCCAGGCACTTCGCGGTCGCCCACCCGCCCGCGCGTGTACTGTCCGCGCACGGCGAACGCGCCCACAGCGTTTTGCGGTATGGGACGCACACTTTGTAGCACTTTCACCTTCTCGCTGCGCAGGGCGTCTGCATCCAGACTGGCTGGAGGCTCCAGCGCCGTTAGCGTAAACAGCTGCATCAGGTGGTTCTGCACCATATCGCGCAAGGCGCCCGCCTGGTCGTAGTAGCCCGAGCGGTCTTCCACGCCTGCGGCTTCCGCAGCAGTGATTTGCACATAGTCCACATAGTTACGGTTCCACAGCGCCTCCAGCAAGAGGTTGGCGAAGCGGAAAACCAAGATATTCTGCACCGTCTCTTTGCCCAGGTAATGGTCGATGCGGAACACCTGCTCCTCACGCCAGTATCGGCTCACGCGCTGCTGCAGCTGGCGCGCGCTCTGCAGGTCTTGTCCGAAGGGCTTCTCGATGACCAGTCGGCGGTGGCCTGTGTGTTCCTCGTGCAGTCCTGCTGCTGCGAGATGCTCTGCCGCTTCGGCAAACAAGCCGGGCGGCAGGGCAAGGTAAAACACCGCATCGGCATCCACCCATTGGCGCAGCTGGCGTACTCCTTCCGCATCCAGCCCGCCCTGCACATACGCTACGAACCGACGGGCAAACTCGCTCCATGCGCCAAGGTCTTTGCCCGCCTCGCGTAACGCACTCTCCAGACCATCCAGATACACTTCCAGCGTGAGGGGACGACGGGCGTAAATCACTATCTGCAGGTCGGGTTCCAGCAGGCGCGCCTGATGCAGGCGATACAACGCAGGCACCAAGAATCGCCGCGTCAGGTCGCCCGTCGCGCCAAAGATGACCAGTCGAGTGCTTGGCATTCGCTTGATTTCGCCTCCACGAGATGGTAGGTTCTTGACAGTGCTCCAGGGCGAGCCTGGATGCAGCAGAACTCGCCCGTTGAGTGATGCCACTGCTATCTTGTCAACCGCTCGATGAGGTCGCGGTGTTGCGGGTAGCGCTCTAGGAGCTGCTGGCGGTCGCCCAGCTCGAAGTCTTCAAACTCGAAGCCCGGTGCCACCGTGCACCCCACAAGAGCATAGCCCTCCGGGTCGTCTACCGTCGCGCCGAACCAGCATCCCGCCCTAACCACCGCCTGAAAGCTTTCGCCCTTCTGGGGGTTGGTCCCCAGCTTCACTTGCGACAGGTTACCTTCGTCGTCAATGATGTGCAGCGTGAGCGAGCTTCCTGTATAGAAGTGCCACATCTCATCTGAACGCAGGCGGTGCAAAGCAGAGAATTCCCCTCCTGGCAAGAGGAAATAGATGGCGGTCGCCGCCACGCGCGGTCCCTCGTGCCCGTGTAGACAACAGCCCATCAGCCGCTGCTCTGAGCGGTAGGTTTCACGATAGTAGCCGCCCTCAGGATGGGGCTGTAGCCCCAATACGCTTATCCAGTATTGTGCTTCCGCGTTCATGGCAGCCTCTCTCCAGGCTTGTCGGCCCTATTTTGCTCAACTACATTCTACCCTGGGTAGGTTCTCCTCCTCCCAATACGTCCGTTTGCCAAAGGGCGAAGCCGTATGTTATACTGACGGCGGTGACCCTTTGGGCAAAAGGAGGATGGGAGGATGAGTACGACCATCGAAGAGGTCGTGGCGCGAGAGATTTTGGACTCGCGAGGCAACCCCACCATTGAGGTGGACGTATACCTGAGCGGCGGCGCGCGCGGACGGGCAGCAGTGCCCTCCGGTGCCTCTACTGGCAGTAACGAGGCGCTGGAGCTGCGCGACGGCAATCCCGAGCGATATGGCGGCAAGGGAGTGCTCAACGCCGTAGACAACGTGAACGAGCGCATCGCGCCCGAACTGATAGACATGGATGCCACTGACCAAGTGGCGATCGACAACCTGCTGTGCGAGCTAGACGGCACGCCCAACAAGAGCAAACTGGGCGCCAACGCTATTTTGGGCGTCTCCCTAGCGGTGGCGAAGGCGGCAGCCGAAGGAGTCGGAGTGCCCCTGTTCCAGTACCTCGGCGGGGTGTTCGCACACACCTTACCCGTGCCCATGATGAACATCCTCAACGGCGGCAAGCACGCTGATAGCAACGTCGACCTGCAGGAGTTCATGGTGGTGCCAGCGGGCGCAGAAGACTTCCCTGAAGCGCTGCGCATGGGCGTGGAGGTATACCACAGCCTCAAGAGCGTGCTGAAGGCGCACGGCTACAACACTGCCGTCGGCGACGAGGGCGGCTTCGCCCCTAACCTCAAGTCCAACGCCGAGGCGCTCGACCTCATCATGGAAGCCATCGAGAAAGCGGGATATACCCCCGGTGAAGATTGCTACCTTGCGCTCGACCCCGCTGCTTCGGAGTTCTACGAGGACGGCATGTACCACCTGAAGGGCGAGGGGCGCGTGCTGAGCAGCGACGATATGATTGCTTTCTACGAGGAGCTCGTCAATCGCTACCCCATCGTCAGCATCGAGGATGGGCTGGCGGAGAGCGACTGGGAAGGCTGGAAGCGGTTGACGGAACGCCTCGGCAGCCGTGTGCAGCTGGTGGGCGACGACCTGTTCGTGACCAACGTACAGTTCCTCAATCGGGGCATCGAGATGGGTGTCGCCAACTCCATCCTGATTAAGGTCAACCAGATAGGCACGCTCACCGAGACGTTGCTGGCGATAGAGACCGCCAAGCGCGCAGGCTACACGGCGGTCATCTCGCACCGCTCCGGCGAGACAGAGGACACCACCATCGCCGATATCGCCGTCGCCACCAACGCGGGACAGATCAAGACGGGTGCACCCTGCCGTACCGACCGTGTGGCGAAGTACAACCAGCTGCTGCGCATCGCGGAGATACTGGGCGACGCAGCGGACTATCCCGGTATCAGCGCCTTCTACTCGCGCCGAGCGAGGTAGTTAGTGGCGCCGCCCCTGTCTCCCCAGTCGGGAGGCAGGGGCGTGCAAGGCAACGCAGGAGGCTATCATGCGCTGCACCAAGATTGTCTGCACCATCGGACCCGCTACCTCATCCCCAGAGCGCCTGCGACAGCTCATCGAAGCGGGCATGGACGTGGCGAGGCTGAACTTCTCGCACGGCACCCACGACTCACACGGTGAGGTCATCGCGCGAATCCGCCAGCTCAGCGCCGAGATGGGGCGCCCTGTCGCCATCCTGCAAGACCTGTGCGGACCCAAGAACCGTCTGGGGCGGTTGCCAGAAGGGGGGATACGCGTCGAGCCGGGACAGCCCGTGCGCTTCATACTGGCAGAAGAAGGATACGACGCCCAGAGCATCCCGCTGACCTCCCCTACCCTGTTCGCCCTAGTACGCCCGGGCGAGCGCATCCTCATCGACGACGGGCGTGTCGAGATTGTGGTTACCCAGCGTGACCTGAATACCATCGGGGGCGAGGTGCGTATTGGGGGGGTGCTTTCTACGCGCAAGGGCATGAACCTGCCCGACACTCGCCTACCCGTCACCTCTGTCACCGAGCGCGACCTGGAAGACCTGCGCTTCGGCATTCAGCAAGGGGTAGACTGGGTGGCGGTTTCCTTTGTGCGTCAACCCGAAGACCTGCAGCCCGTGCGCTACGCGATAGAAGCGGCGGGCGCGGACGTGCGCATTATCGCCAAAATCGAGAAGCGCGAAGCAGTGGAGAACTTCGAGCAGATTCTAGAGGCGGCGGACGGCATTATGGTAGCACGTGGCGACCTGGGTGTGGAGATGCCTATCGACACCGTGCCGCTCATCCAGAAAGAGATTATCGCCCGATGCAACCGCGCGGGCAAGCCTGTGATTACCGCCACCCAGATGCTGGAGAGCATGGTCTCTGCGCCTCACCCCACTCGTGCAGAAGCCACCGACGTGGCGAACTCCATTCTGGACGGCACGGACGCGGTGATGCTCTCGGGTGAGACGGCGGTGGGAGAGTATCCAGTGGAGGCGGTGCGCATGATGAGCCGAATCGCGGCGCGAGCGGAGCAAGCGCTCAAGGAGGGGGTAGTTGCCCAGCCTAACCAGCCCGTTGCGGGTAGCCTGAGCGTTACCGAGGCGGTTGCCGAGGCGGTGTGCCACATCGCCTACGACATCAACGCGCGCGCCATCATCTGCGCTACCACTTCGGGCAGCACGGCGCGCCTCGTCTCCAAATATCGTCCCAAAACACCCATCGTGGCATTTACCCCTTCGGAAAGCACCTATCGCCAGCTGGCGCTGTCATGGGGTGTACAACCACGCCTCATCCCGCAGGTGTATACGATGGAGGAAATGTTGCAAACGGCGGTGAATACGGCAGTAAGCATGGGGCTGGCACAAGAGGGCGACAGAGTGGTGATTACGGCAGGAGTGCCCATCGGTGTGCCAGGAAATACGAACCTGATTAAGGTGCACACTGTCGGACAGCCTATCGTGGCATAGGAGGCGAGAGATGGCTCAGCGAAGCGGACGGCACACCCCGCTCCTCTCAGCTCGGCGCAGACAGCGGATGATTTCGCTGATGGGTAGGTGGTTAGTCACCGCTGTGGTGATTGTGGTCACCAGTAAAGTGGCCTTTTCGTTCAGAGAGAAGGTGCTTATGCTCGCGCACGAGGCACGGGAGCAACATCAAGCTATTGCTGCTCTGCGTGAGGAGACCGAGCGTCTACGCCAGCAGAACGCTGAATTGCGAGAGCAGATACGACGACTGCATACCCCCAGCGGCATCATTCTGGAAGCACGCAAACAAGGGTACGGCTTTCCCGGGGAGAAGCTGCTGGTGTTGCCCCCCTCTGAACCAGATACTCGTTGAGGTCATGTAGTGAATAAACATCCCCTCCCTTTTCCAGAGGCAGGGGCTGTGGTTTCTTACTGCGTGGTCTGTCCGCTCTCTGCTTGTGGCGTGCCTCCGCCGCCACCGGGTGGTCCCATCCGCTGCGATTTGGGCAACATGGGTCCTGTGTAGTATCCGGGGGGTGGGGGTTCCTCCCGCTGAATCTGGAACCGTAGCAGCATAGCGATGCCGATTAAGACGATGCCCACCAGAATAATCACTGCGATATTCCGTCTGCCTGTGCCTTCCATCCTTGTCTCCTCCATTTTCCCGTGAGCAAAAAGCCCCCGCCCACAGGGCGGGGGCTGAAGTTTACTCCGTCGTGCCCTGCGCGGGCGTACTTCCCGTCCGCTGGCTCTTCGGGAGCATTGGTCCCTCATAGTAGCCTTGCGCTGCGGGGTCCTCCTCCTTTTTACCGCAGGCTGTCAGGTTCAACCCGACGCAGAGGAGCCACAGCAGGCTCAACCCGAACAGCGCCACCCTGACGAGACCTTTTCGCATCAGACTACTCCATGGAGAAGGTGTAGTACCGCATGAAGTATACGGTCCGTCCGCCCTCGGTGGTCGTTGCCAGGTAGCGCTCGGAGTTGCGCTTGATGTACTTGGCGTGACCATCCAGGAAGGTGAAGTTCGAGCCATCCTGGTGGATGAACTGCGTCTCGCAGCCGATGGAGATAACCACGTAGCGCGGGGTCTTGTCCAGCATGGTGATGCCATCACCAATCAGGATGGTCTCCGCGGGGCGCTTGATTTCGGGCAGGTAGCGGGTCAAACCACCCATATCAGCGGGATAGCACAGGCTACCGGGGAAGTGGTAGTACGGGTTCTCGGGTGTGCCCGCGCCGCCGCGCTGCGCCATCTGGAACACGATGCCGTAGTGCGCGAAGATCTGGGTCGGCGGCATGTAGGGGTCTAGTGATCCAGGATAGCAGTCCGGCATGTTGGCGCCCTGCAGGTAGCGCTCCAGGCTCCACGAGGGGCAGCGATGCAAGCCCTGCGGCTGTCCACCCTGCGTGTAGGTTCGCCCCTGGTCGGGCGGCACCAGCGTGCTCTTGATGTACGGATGGAGCAGACCGAACCAGAACCGCTCGTTCAGCGGCTGTCCGGGATACTCACGAATCTTGAACCAGGGCACGATGGCTTCATCGTAGTCCTGGGCATACATGAGAATCCCCGTACCAAACTGCTTGGTGTTGGACAGACAGGACGATTTGCGGGCTGCCTCTCGCGCCTGCGAGAAGACAGGGAACAGAATCGCTGCCAGGATCGCGATAATCGCGATAACCACTAGCAGCTCAATAAGCGTAAACGCACGTCGTGTCATGAGCTATCAACCCTCCTGACCTTGGACTTGGATAGATATGTCAAACGCGATGATGCGTTAGACATCCCCAGCAAAACATTGCATTGGGAACTTCATCGTTTAAGAGAAATACTGCTCCAGCTTGGCAGCGGGGAGCCTCATCGGTGAGGACAGTAATATTGTATATTGGGATTACATCTTTTGTCAATAGCTTCAGGGGAGGATACTCAAAAAATCATCTTGATGTGAGGTTATCCTGAAGACATACCATGACACCCACTCCACAATGCAGCAGGGAAAAGGTAACAAGCGCCAGGAATCTCATGGTTTGAGGCGCCATTGTCGTCCGCTGCAGTGCCCTCCCCAGCGAAATCGGCGGGGTCAGCATAGGTCTACCAAACCTTGGCAACATGGTGATTACCAATACAGTGTACATATCCTTTGTGAACGGACAAGACTCCATACGTACGAGAGCTATCTTCTGGTGGACGATGTGGCTTCCATTCTGGCTTGGAGGAATGGCACACGCCCAGCCTGTTGTCTCACCACCCCTCTACCTTGACACGCACATCGTGGAGACGCTAACCCAGGGCTGGAAAGAAGCGCCTCAGGCGCAGCTCTCCCTGATGCATCATCTGACCGCCTCCACCAACGTCATCCCCCTAGAGTGGGGAGGCCGCCACCCGCTACCCGAAAAGCAGTTCACCGCTGCGCACGCTTACTACCGCATGGCTTGGTATACCCAAGTATCGGTGCGCCTCGGTAGGAGAAGTTTAGTGTACACGCGCGGTGTCATGCAAAACTATACTGGCTCCCCTGGTGCCGCGCAACTGTATCTGGACAGCATGGGAAAAGGGGCGAGCTTCCTCCGGGAGTATCGTGTGGACGCCTACATGAACAATTCGGAAGTAACCTCATGGACGCTGGAGCAGTCTATACTGTTGCAGACGAGTGAGGGGGAGGGTGCGATGGCGTTTGGGGTGAGTCTGCTGGATACGCACCGAGTTCAGCAGGGTCACCTCAGTGGGAAGATGCGACACTGGCAGTTTCAGGGCGACCTGTGCCTGAATACTACACGCGGCTTGCCTCAAGGGAGGACACGCGGACGAGGCATTGCAATACACACAGCAATCGTGTTGCCTCTCCCCCAAGGGGGGCGGATAGGTCTGTGGGCGGAGAACGTGCTATCTGTAATTTGGCAGCAAAGGTTGCAACAGATACGAGCACGTGTACTCACCAATACGGTCATCCCTGACGCAGATGGCTTCTTGCGCGCTGCGCCTCTGCTCTCGGGCACAGTACAGGAAGCGGAGCGGCGATTGAGCTTGCAGCCGCGCTATACCCTAGGGGCTTTCCTACCACGAGGTGCGAGTGGGTTCGCAGTATTGATTCATAGGGACACCGACTGGAAATATTGGGTGGTGTATGTGCGCGGAGGCATCCGCCTCGCGTGGTTATGGCCGCAAGGGGTCTATGCCTGCGAGTGGCGAACGGGTCCATGGCAGTGGCAGATAGGCATGTCTCATCTGCAGATTGACCGAGTCCATCACGTGCGCCTGACCGTCCGATGGACTTCTCCCCTGAGAGAATAACGGGGCACAAAGTATCGTTGCGGTTGACCAGAAGAGTGCGAAATAACCTTTTCACCTGTATGCACTCGAAGCTTTGCCTAATCGAGGTGGACGAAACGCATGAGAGGACGAGAAGAGAAAAAGGTATGGCTGTGGCTTTTGGCAGTGGGTGCCGTTCTGCTGAACGCCTGTGGCGCAGTGCGAGAGGAGAGGAATGTAGGTATGGTCGCTGGTACGGTGACCGACATCGACGAGAACCCGATAGTTGGCGCTAGGGTATGGGTAGACGGCGGCAGCGAGGCTGTTACCAATACCAACGGAGCTTTCCTCTTGACAAGAGTGCCTGAGGGGTTCCGCAATGTGCGCGCTAGCGCCCGCATCGGCAACCAGAACTGGACGGGTGTGGTGTTGGTACAGGTGTTTGCCGACGACACCACACGCAACGCCCACATCGTGCTGAGCCCGGCAGACCAGCAGGGTAGCGTCGAGGGCAGGGTTTTTGGTCCCGATGGAAGGGGACTAGAAGGCGCACGGGTTTTCGCCGCAGGCGCGCTGAGCTCTGCTGTAGCGGTTGCTGACCGCAACGGATACTACCGTATCGACGGTCTGCTCGGCGGCTACGACTACCCAATGGTCGCCTCGGCACCCGGTTACCTAAACGACCAGAAGGAGGTCTCTATCGTCGCTGGACAGGTGCGCACCCTGTCGTTTGCGTTAGCGACGGCCTCGGGCGTCGTGCCCGCTACTCCCCAAAACTTGGAGGCGGTCGCCTGGACGATGCCGCGCGGCGTCACGCGCTCCTCCTCGCCCGAAACCGCGAAGGCGATGGAAGTGGTTAAACGGCTGATGGACCCGCAGCGTGTGGGGCGACGCGCCCTGAGCCGTGCTACTCCAGAGGGCTCTCTCATCGAAATCGACCTCACCTGGGACTACGTGGACGACAATCGACGGCTCGGCTACGGCATCTACCGCTCGCGTACTCCCAACCCCGCCTCTCAGCGGGGCACCGCCATCGCTTTCCTGCGCGACCCGCTTGCCGACCTGTTCGCTGACCTCGACCTTGCGCTCACGCCAGGCATCACATACCACTATCAGGTAGTAGCAGTCGGCGCAAATTTCGACCCCGACACAGGAGCAGGCGCCAGCGCCCCCTCGAACAACGCGAGCGCCACCCCCTTGCCCCCGATGGACTCCTTCTCCGAGCCCGCCTCCGGGGCGACGGTGCGCACCGCGACGCCTACCCTCCGCTGGGGACGGCTGGACGGCGCAGCATTCTACCAGGTCTTCCTGTTCGAGGGATTCCCGGAGATTAACCGCGACCCGCTGTGGCCAGCCGACCTGAACAACCCGGGTAGCAGTCGAGTGACACATCCTAACAACAGCACAGTGTACGCAGGTCCTCCGCTGCAGCCTGGACAAACCTACTACTGGGTTGTGGTCGCCTTGAGCGCGGACGGACGGCTGCGCAGCATCAGCCC
>JANWXG010000310.1 GCA_025057335.1 bacterium
GCACTACCGTGTTGTTTACCCTGCCTGCAGGTAAGGCGAAGAAACCGCCTCTGCTGGAGGAGTAACTTTCGGGAGCAGGAGAAGAGAATGCCCCTCTCCCATCGGGAGAGGGGCACGGGGGTGAGGGGGGACACTACGCTACTCTACGGTACAACAGCCCACCAACCACTGCTAGCCCCAAGCCGAACAGCGCCATCGTCGCGGGCTCAGGAACGACCTCGAAGTTGAAGGAGGTGGTTTGCCCGTTGATTGTCCACGAGATGCCGTCCACCGCGCCGGTGAAGACACCGTTCCACCCGCTGCCGACGCCCATGCTGAAACCGATAATCACGGCATTCGGAAAATAGTTTTTCCACTCCGCTAGGGTCGCGTCATAGGCGTATGGTGTCGAGTTGATGTTCGCTGCAAAGCCAATCCCCAAGCCGAAGTTCCACATGTAGCTGCTGTCGGTGACTGTGTAGGACTGCCAAGAGTTCGTAGGGGCTGATGCAGGCGTCCAAGGGGAGCTTACGGTCTGGTACACTCCTTCCCATACCAGTCCGCCGCGGTCGCTAGTTGTCAACAGGTTCCCATCGGCGTCGAGGAGCACTCGCACTACGGGATGAAAGTGAGCCGCGACCGTGCTGCTACTGTCTCTGTACCAACGGTAGCTCAGGCTCTGCAGCTGGCTGAAGGGGGCGATGACCCCAGCGGAAAAGAAGTTCCCGCTGACGCTAACCGCATTGACCAGATATTCGATATCTGCTTTCGCGGCGCCACTGGGGGTGTTGAAGTACACGGAGCCGTTGCCGTTCCAGGGGTAGGTGGTGTTGATACCCACAACTCCGTTGTTACGCACGTTGTTGTAGTACCAGCCGCTGGTTCCTACCGCCTGTCCCTGATTAGCAGGTCCTGCATTGACGAACAGATCCCCCGGCGCGGGGTTGTTGGAGTACACGATGGTCTGTGCGGAGACCGCAGTCGCCAGCACAGCCGTCACGAGCAGCATGCCTGCAAGGCGTTTCACGTGTGAAAGCATGGTTGTCTCCTCCTCTTCACAAGATAGATGTTTTCTCTTCTATAACGCAAGAATCGTACCATTCTTGGAGGGTCAACAGGGTTTTTGAGGAGAATTTTGTGAAAATTTGTTTATGTATCTATTCAGTCTATTCAGGCTTTGTGACGGAATATATCAGTAAAGTAAGGATGGTTGCATACCTGTTCTTCTAACGAGTGCAGGAGGGGAACGGGACTGGGCAGGAGCCCCGTTCTCCTGGTGACCACACTGGAGGGCGAGGCTCCTGCCGAGATGTCAGGTGCGCGTGGTCGCGACGGATCGCGACACTCCAGCTGGCACTGTCTGTGTGGGG
>JANWXG010000311.1:0-338 GCA_025057335.1 bacterium
ATCAGTCAGGCATCCGCCTCCATGCTGACGGAGGCGGTTCGTGGGCTGTCGCTGGAAGAGGCGAAGCGGCTGAAAGAGCGCGTGAAGGGCATGCTCACGGGCGCGCCGCATGAGCCATTTGACGAAGAGGACGACCTGAGCGCCCTAGAAGGGGTGAGGAAGTACCCTGTTCGCATCAAGTGCGCCCTGCTCGCGTGGACAACGCTAGAGGAGATGGTGGGGTAGCTCTCCGCTCGCAGGACGGAGGGCGAGGCTTCCGCCGAACCGTCGGTTTTGCGTGGTCGCGGCCTTGGGCGCCCCACCACAACCACAGGATGGGATGGCGAGGTAGCAAACCC
>JANWXG010000311.1:348-1274 GCA_025057335.1 bacterium
ACAGAGCGCGACCCTCCACTCGCTCTGGAGGGATGCGCTCTGTCGCATCCGCAGGCGCCCGAGGGAGCGTGCCCTCTACTCGCTCTGGAGGGCGAGGCTCTTGTCGAGCCGTTGGCTTTGTGTGGTCACGACGGAGCGTGACCCTCCACCTGCTCTGGAGGGATGCGCTCTGTCGCATCCGCAGGCGCACATCTAGAGGGCGGGGCTTCCGTCAAGCCGTTGGGTTTGAATGGTCGCGACGGAGCGCGACCCTCCACCTGCTCTGGTGGGCGTGGCTCTTGTCGAGCCGCCCTGTTGTCATGCTGAGCCGAAGGCGAAGCATCTGCTGCACTCACAATGACACGGGCGCACTGATGTGCGCGTCTACCAACATAGCGCGCCTTGGCGCCCGAGTGCGCATGACGCACTCCTCAGCTTGTAGTGAAGCACGTGAGTGCTTCCTCTTGCAGTAGGCGCACTGACGTGCGCCACTACAAACGGAGCGCAACTAGCGGGATGAGATTCTTCGCTCCGCTCAGGATGACAGGAGTGGGAGGAGAAGCTTCCACTGAGCCATGTTTCTGTCATGCGGAGCGATAGCGAGGCATCTCAGGGATTCTTCGCTTCGCTCAGAATGACTGTATGGGGCGTTCCTTCCCTTGTCATGCTGAGCCGAAGGCGAAGCATCTCTGTGAGATTGTCCGCTGCGCTCAGGATGACGAGTGCTGGAGGATGGTAGAATATTCTAACAACAGTGCAGGGAGTCGAAGATGGCTCTAACTACGGAACAGGAAGCGCAGATTCGCGAACGGTTGATGACCGTGTACGACCCTGAACTGGGCATTGACATCATCAACCTGGGATTGGTGTATGGCATCGATATGGACGACGAGGGCAACGTGCTCATCACAATGACCCTCACCAGCCCGGGATGCCCGATTGGTCCC
>JANWXG010000312.1 GCA_025057335.1 bacterium
CACCAGGACAAGACGTAAAGTTCCTCGTGAGCTTTACCGATAATCCCTCACGGGAGGATTCGGCGGTGCGCTTCGTGCTACAGCCCGGAGACAACCTGATTGTGCCAGAAGCTGCCTATACCATCACAGGTGCGGTGGCACGTCCGGGAGTTTACCCAATTGGCACGCTGAAAAACCTAGAGGAAGCCGTAGCAACCGCCGGGGGCACCTTGACATCGGGAGACCCGTCTCGCGTGGAGATACAGGTTGGGGAGACGGTAGAGGCGGTGAACCTCGCTGACCCTAGCGTGCGCCAGAGACCGTTGCAGGCAGGTATGACCATCCGCGTGCCCGAACGGGAAAACACCCTGTTCGTTGTCGGCGAGGTGGCACGGGCAGGCGCGTATAGCTGGGTTGCAGGGCGCTGTGAGACGCTGATGGACGTGCTCACCGTCGCAGGCGGACCTACTCGTGAGGCGCGGCTGGAGCGAGTCGTAGTACACCGGGGCAACCAGTCCCTGTATGTGAACGTCAGGACGCCGCAGGGGGCGCGCTTCCCAGTGCAGCCCTACGACGTCATCGTTGTGCTTTCACGCCCACGACCGAACTACGAATGGACAGCGATTATAGGCACACTGCTGGCAGCTTACTCCGTCTTCCGACGCTGACCCCTGATGATTGACCTACACACCCACATCCTGCCCGGCGTAGACGATGGTCTCCAGAACGCGGGCGAAGCGCTGCTGCTAGCGGAGGAAGCGGCGGCGCAAGGCGTCACCACCATGGTAGCAACGCCACACCTCTACTGGGGTGCACGCCCCGCGTTGAGCGCCGCGCAGATTCGCGAGGGGGTGGAGGAGCTCAACAGGCTGATTCAGGCAAAGGGCACCCCACTCACCGTCGTGCCCGGCTGCGAAATTCCGCTCACTGCTGACCCATTACCTCACCTGCTGCGCGGGGAATGGATGTCGCTGGGCGACAGCGGATGCGCTGTGCTGGTCGAGTCGTCCTGGGAAGGTTGGTCCGCCTCCAACACCGCCACTGTGCGGAGCCTGCTCGACGCGGGATGGACTGTGGTGTTAGCGCATCCCGAGCGGCACGCCCATTTCCAGCAGGATCTGTCCTTGCTGGAGGAGTTGGTGCAGATGGGCGTGCATCTGCAGGTGACCTCTAGCTCCCTACTTCCCGGCAAAGCTTCACCAGCGGTGGCGCGGTGCGCCTACGAGCTGATGGAGCGCCGAATGGTGAGCGTGGTCGCG
>JANWXG010000313.1 GCA_025057335.1 bacterium
CCACCGCTGGCGACAGATGGCGAGCCACTCGTTGCAGGCGTATCAGCGGCGTGTTGCCGATGAGCTGTTCGATGCCTCCCCTGCTTACCACTCTGTGCAGGGGACGCTGTATCTCTGTGCAGACGCTCATGGTATCACCTGGGTCACCGTGGTAGACGCCTTGCTTCTCACTCCGCTCAGAACGACAGGCAACGCACCAGAGTGCGCACGGCGAATCCTCTCCGCTTGTAGTGCAGGCTTCAGCCTGCAAGGTCGCCCCACACACAACCTGTTAATTCCTGATTCCAATTATACCCTTAGTCAACATTGAGATGCAACCGCCTGTGTGCTATAATGCAAGACGAGGTGATAGCGGTGTCAGCGCTTCCTGCCGCGACTGCGATGACCTTTGAGCAGTTCCTGCAACGTTGCGACGAAGACACCTTCGCTGAGTGGGTGAACGGAGAGTTTGTGCCCATGAGCCCTGTGGGTCTGGAACACCAGCACGTCGCCCTGTTCCTCATTCGTGCGCTCGACCTGTATGTGCGCACGAAAGAGTTAGGTGTCGTGCTACACGAACCCTTCCAGATGCGGTTACCCCAGTCCAGCCGCGCACCAGACGTGCTTTTCGTCAGCAGCACGAATGTGAGCCTTCTGAAGGAGAATTACCTGGATGGCGCCGCTGACCTCGTAGTAGAGGTCATCTGCCCAGAAAGCCGTGCCCGCGACCGCGGCGAAAAGTTTTACGAGTATGAGTCAGCAGGTGTGCGGGAGTACTGGCTGGTAGACCCGGAGCGACGACAGGCGGAGTTTTACCAGCTGAACGAACAAGGGGTATATCAAACCGTCCTCCCCGACGCAGAGGGCATCTACCGGAGCAAGGCGATAGAGGGTCTGTGGATACGGGTAGATTGGCTGTGGAGCCGTCCTGCGCCTATCGAGCTGTTGCGGGCGTGGGGGATGCTTCCAGCGGCGGGGTAATGTCGTGCCCGACGGGCACCTCGCTTTTCGCCTGCCTGTCACCCTGAGCGGAGCAACAGGTTTTATGTCCCCCTTCCCTATGGAACGGTTTGCGGTAGCTCGTAGCAGTGCGCCTGCTATGGGGTGGGAAGCACTGACGTGCTTCATGACGAACCTTTCGTTCGTAGTGGCGCACGGCAGTGCGCCCTCACCTGTGCGGCAGCAGCTGGGAGCACTCAC
>JANWXG010000314.1:0-618 GCA_025057335.1 bacterium
CTGAGCGCAGCGGAGAATCTCCATGCCCTGCCAAACAGAGATGCTTCGCTTACGCTCAGCATGACAGGGCAAATGAGATGCTTCGCCTTCGGCTCAGCATGACAAGGGAGATGGCTCGGCGGGAGCCTGCGGATGCGACAAAGCGCATCCCTCCAAACCATCTCTGGAGGGTCGCGCTCCGTCGCGACCAAACCTGTCACCGTGAGCACAGCGAAGGGTCTAAGGCTCTCTTTGCCGTCGCCTAGCATGGCAGGGCGACGGCAGTGATTCCCTGGAGGGCGAACCTCTCGGTGAGCCGAATAGATAACCGCCTCAGGGGCGTGACTCATCTGCTGTGCCGACCAGCGGCACTATCTTTCTTTAAGGGTCATGCTCCTTCGGGACCTTGTGGACGCGACGGAGCGCGTCCCTCCAACTGACGAACGATGACCCTGGCGGACGCGACGGAGCGCGTCCCCCCAACTGGCGAACGATGACCCTGGCGGACGCGACGGAGCGCGTCCCTCCAGAAATTCAGAAATCCAGAGGTTCATGCCCCGTCGTGACGCTGCGCAGACGACCGAGCGTGCCCCGACAGGGAGAACTGCCGTGAGCGGGCGAAGAATCACATCGGGCAAA
>JANWXG010000314.1:628-1132 GCA_025057335.1 bacterium
GACCCCAGTGGACGCGACAGAGCGCGTCCCTCCAACTGGAGAACGATGCCTCTGATGGACGCGACGGATCGCCTCCCTCCAACTGGCGAACGGTTGACCATTCGGACGCGACGGAGCGCGTCCCGATAGGGAGATCGCCTGCAAGCAGGCGAAGAATCACGCTGGGCGAAGCACTGATGCTCGCGAAGTCATGTCTCAACGCAGCATGGGTGGAGGAAGAGCATGTTGCTGCGTGTTGCGGGAGCGCAAATCGCTGTCACTACCGATATCGAAAGCAACCTCGCCGCCATCCGCCGCGCGATAGCGTACGCGGCGGAGCGACGAGCCGACGTGCTGCTCACCCCAGAGGGCTCGCTGAGCGGATACACCTCGCACTTCGACCAGCAAGCAGTGGAGCAGGCACTGCAGACGGTAGTAAGCGAGGCGGCTTCAGCAGGGATAGCCTTGGCGCTGGGAACGTGCTACGTCGAGGCGGACGGTCTCTGCTACAACCAGATACGTTTC
>JANWXG010000315.1 GCA_025057335.1 bacterium
CGTCGGCGGGGACGCCGACGCTACGAACCAATTCTGCGGAGCGCCAGCGTCCCGCGGACGTCTTCGGACCTCGCCTTCAGTGGAACTTCGCGGCGAGCCAGCGTTCGGCGTCCAGCGCCGCCATGCAGCCTGTGCCCGCCGCCGTGACCGCTTGACGATAGACCTTATCCATCACATCGCCCGCCGCGAACACGCCCTCCACGCTCGTGTAAGTGCCGTTGCGCGTGATGAGATAGCCCTGCTCGTCCATCTCCAGCTGCCCCTGGAAGATCTGCGTGTTCGGGGTGTGCCCTATCGCGATGAACACGCCGTCGATGGGGAAGTCGTACTCCTCGTCGGTTTTGAGGTTGTGCAGACGCACGCCCGTGACTTTGCCCACATTCACATCGTAGATGTCGCGCACGACGGTACTCCAGATGAACTCGATTTTAGGGTTGCGGAAGGCGCGCTCCTGCATGATTTTGGACGCGCGCAGCTCGTCGCGACGATGCACCACATAGACCTTCTCGCAGTGGTTGGTAAGATAGGTGGCTTCCTCCATCGCCGTATCGCCCCCGCCGACCACGATAACCTTCTTGCCTCTGAAGAAAAACCCATCGCAGGTGGCGCACGCCGACACGCCGCGCCCCTGCAGCTTCGCCTCGTTCTCCAGTCCGAGCCACTTGGCGGACGCGCCCGTGGCGACAATCACCGCCAGCGCGCGGTAGTCCTTGCCCGCGTCACTCCAAAGACGGAACGGATGCTCGCGAAAGTCCACGCGCATAATCGTTTCATACACAATTCGCGTGTCGAACCGCTCCGCCTGCTTGCGGAACAGCTCCATCAATTCAGGACCCTGAACGCCTTCGGGGAAACCGGGGTAGTTTTCGACATCGGTAGTGATCATCAGCTGTCCGCCGGGCTGAATGCCTGCGAACAGCAATGGTTGCAGGCTTGCGCGCGCGGCGTAAATCGCTGCGGTATACCCTGCTGGTCCCGAACCGATGATAATCAGCTTCTCCACGCCTTCCATGACGGGATAAAGTGTACCTGATGAGGAGGTGTGAACTCCCCTCGAACGCCCCAATCTCTCC
>JANWXG010000316.1 GCA_025057335.1 bacterium
TCGCCCTTGCGCCTCTGGATGATGCGCAACGCCACGAGCTGCTCGCCGAAGTTGCCCTTGTCTGGGGGAAGCACGGTCAGCTTCTCCCAGTCGTCGATGCTCTGGATGGAGGTCATACCCAGCGGCAGCTCGTAGGGAATGTCGTGCATTACTTTCAGCAGGTCGGGGTCGTATTTGGCGTAGAACTCCAGCTCCGCGTTCGCCAGCGTTTCGCCTGCGGGAGGATTAGTGCGAAAGTGATACCACAGGCTGTATGGCACGCGGTCTACCGCCTCGCCCCGTATGGCTGCTTGTATCCGTTCCGATTTGGTCATGTCCGCCCTCCTCTGGCTCGATTCATTGACGGCTCTACGAGAGGCTTGCTCGGGGAAGCACTGACGTGCTTCACTACAAGCTCCCTCGGTGCCACGTTTGTCATGTGCACTTCAGTGCGCTTTCACCACAGCGGCTCAGTAGGAGCCTCGCCCTCCAAAACCTCTGTCCTGCCAAGCGTCGGCGAAGCATCTCGTCCCTCCTCCTGTCATGCTGAGCGTTAACGAAGCATCTCATGCCCCGCTGAAACGAGATTCTTCGCTTCGCTCAGAATGACAGTGTGGAGCATCCGACGCCTTCCAAACAACATCTGGAGGGCGAGGCTCACGCCGAGCCGTTGAACCTGCGCGGTCGCGACGGAGCGCGACCCTCCAGGGATTGTCTGGAGGGCGAGGCTCCCGCTGAGCCGTCCTTCCGTCCTGCGGAGCCGCAGGCGAAGCATCTCGCCTTCCCTGTCATGCCCAGCAACAGCGAAGGGCAACGCCGTAGGGGGACAGCCCCGAAATCACAGACCGTACGGCGCACCTGTGCCCCCCAACCATGAGGCTTCTGGAGGGTCACGCTCCGTCGTGACCCTGTGTGTGGAGGCGACGGGGAGCGCCCCTTCTGTGCTACGTGCATCTTGCGCGTGCGTTACAGCGACACGAACCTGCTACAGTGGTGCCCGGTTTCTTGGAGGGTCACGCTCCGTCGTGACCCTGTGTGTGGAGAC
>JANWXG010000317.1 GCA_025057335.1 bacterium
GAAGTTGCGTACGAGGATACCGAAATCCAGCAAGTTCACTTCCTCGTCCCCGTCCAAGTCGGCGTTGGCAAACCAGCCATTGTCGTTCGGAGTGGTGCCAAACGCTGCTACCAGGTAACCGAAGTCCAGAAGGCTGATCTCGTTGTCCTCGTCCACGTCGCCGTTGATGAGGTCCCACACGGCGGTGGTGATGTCCTGTACCCTCAGGAAGAGGTTCTGCCTCAGCCAGTGTGACACCTTCACTGAGGCGCGTACGTCCCCGAAGATGGGAGCCTCTATCTCGAAGCCGCCCTTATTGTCTAGGCGAGGAATCGGTATCCGCTTCCACTTGTTCGGGTCTTGCCGGTCAAAGATATCCAGCACGGCAGGCAAGTCACGCGGCCCGAGGTAGTCCTGGAGTTGAATGGTGCCTCTCAGGATGGGATAGGTTCCCTGCACAGCGCCCGTTCCTGCAGAGGCTTCGTGCCTTGCGTCCTGTACTGCTCGCGCCTCCATAGAGGCTTCTCCCAGGAAAGACACCCGGAAGGAAACGAATGCCCTTCCTGCGCTGTTGGTCGTGGCGGTGCCGACCTCTGTGCCGCCCACAAAGAACCGTACCTGCACCCCTTGTAGCGCACGTCCATCGTCCTCCCTCGTTACGGTGGCGGAGAGGTCGATACTCTGGCCCCACCTTCCTGTTGTGCGAGAAGGCACTGTTGTGCGCGTGCGGATTCTTTCCACAGTGATGGTTCCCTCTGCGACAGCGGCGTCCGCTGTGGGGTCGCCCTCCCACACCACGCGCACGGGATAGCGCTGTCCCGCTGTGGCAGTGCTGGGCACGCGATAGTTGTGCACTGCAACTCCCGATGCGTTGGTGCTTACTGTGGCGACGAGCGCGTTGTCCACGAAAAAGCGCAACGGCTTGCCCGCGACGCCCGCTCCCGTCAACACATCACGCAACTGCGCCTCGATGCGGGCGATGCCGTCAATCTGACCAGGGATGTTTGATGGGTTCAGGCGGATTTCGGTCTCGGCAAAGGCGG
>JANWXG010000318.1 GCA_025057335.1 bacterium
CGGAAGGAGGGTGTTTGAAAAGTTCTTCGCGCAATCTCACTGCGCACAGGAAGCCGTTCCCGCAGCGGATGGGAGAGAGGCTTCTCTCTGTTCAAAATGACGGGCAGATGGAGGGCGAGGCTCCCGCCGAGCCGTTACAACGGGGGCGAAGGCGCACTGCAGTACGCGACTACAAAGCAAAAGCAGAGATTCTTCGCTGCGCTCAGAATGACACGGGCGCTCTTACGTGCGAAAATACCAACTGGGCACGCCTCAGCGCACGACGCACTCTTCAGCTGGCAGTGAAGCACGTGAGTGCTTCCCCGTGACAAAGGGCTGGAGGGCGAGGCTCCGTCCGAGCCGTTACTGCGCAACCGGAGTGCATGCTATAAGCGCATTCGTTTGTAGTGCAGGCTTTAGCCTGCAAGGAGCGCCCGACGCACATGTCATGCTGAGCGACAGCGAAGCATCTTCGTAGGGCAGGGGAAATGAGATTCTTCGCTCCGCTCAGAATGACAAAAAGGTCTTCGGAATGACAAAGCGCTTGGAAGGCGAGGCTTCTCTGCCGTCCCACCGTTACGCTGAGCGCAGGCGAAGCATCCACTCTATCATGCTGAACGTAGTGAAGCATCTCAGATCCGTTACTCCGCTTAGAACGGCAAGGGAGCTGGAGGGCGAGGCTCCCGCCGAGCCGTTCCGATACGGGTAGAGGCGTAATGAGGCGCGCCTAGACAAACCTGCCCAGACTGCACAGCCTCGCGAGATCAAGGAGCATCCCTCGCATCACGGTCACCCTTCAGGGGTCGCGAAGGTCTGCAATGGAGCAATCCCCCACTCTTCCAGCATTGCACACACGCGAGAGACGGGCAGACCAACGACGTTGAAGTAGCATCCCTCGATGCGCTCAATAAGAGTGGAACCGTAACCTTGAGCGCCGTACGCACCCGCTTTGTCCATCGGCTCTCCTGTCGCCACGTAGCGACGCAGATGCTCCTCGCTGACCCTGCGGAACCAGACGCGCGTGCGTACTGCCTCCCCCTG
>JANWXG010000319.1 GCA_025057335.1 bacterium
GAATATATCGGAACAACCTTTTGAGCATTCGCTCTTGCTCACTCCTTTCGCCCCGCGTTGTCAACGGTATTATCCCACTATTCCAAGGGCGTTGTCAACCTGCGTGCCATCAGAGAGGACACCAGCGGAGCGAGGAAGTTTCTCCTGAGCGAGAGCAGGATCGCTACTGAGGCGTTTTGGTGTGCAATACTTCGCTCACCGAGAGGTTCGCCCTCCAGCCGTTGATCGCCTGGAGGGAGGGACTCCTGCCGAGCCGTGCTCGGTGTCATGCTGAGCGCAAGCGAAGCATCTCGGAGACCCTTCGCCACGCTCAGGGTGACAAGTTTGGTCGCGACGGAGCGCGACCCTCCAACTGATACTGCCGCTGGATTCGCATGGTCGCGACGGAGCGCGACCCTCCAAACTGGTGGTTAGCCGCGACGGAGCGCACCCCCAGAAGTGGTTTGGAGGGATGCGCTCTGTCGCATCCACCATCTGTCCTGCAGGGATGCGCTCCATCGCATCCGCAGGCGCACGACGAACCACGCCCCATGCGCTCTGGAGGGCGAGGCTCCCGCCGAGCCGTCGAGGTACCCCTTCCCCGCCCCCGTGCGCGGGGAGAAAATCGGCTCACCGAGAGGTTCGCCCTCCAGTAGACGGATTACTTCCAGAGCTCCCAGTGCTGGGGCGCCTGCTCCGGTCTCAGGTTCAGCGTGGAGCAGCCCATGGCGTCACCCTGTGCGCATACCTTCTCGTCGACGGGGTACAGAGCTTCGAAGGGGGTCGCCTTGGCATGACCGTCGCAGAAGATGACGGTGACTTTGCCCGTGTGCCTGCCGTGCGGGCGCTGGTGCCAGGGCTGCCAGCTGCCCGTCAACGCCCATGACTCAGGACCGAAGGGCGGCGACAGGTGATTCATGTAGGCGCCCCACGAGTTGTGCAGGGGCAGGCTGTTCGTTCCATCGGGAACGGCGTCGGCGACTAGGATGTGCGTGGCAGGAGATTCTAACCGCGCCATTGCGCCAAAGGC
>JANWXG010000031.1 GCA_025057335.1 bacterium
ACCACAGGTGGAGAAGATAGCACAAGAGCACGCTGACGCATTGGGAGGTGAGCATGCCACGACCCATCGTGCTGGGCAACGGCGAGATGCTGGTGTGTGAAGATGGAGCGTTGAACATCCGCGATTTCTACTACCCCTACGTCGGGCTATTCAACCACCTCAGCGGACACAAAATCCGCATGGGCGTCTGGTGCGCAGGACGGTTCTCCTGGCTGGACAGTGAAGAGTGGTCTATCACGTTGGACTACGAGGACGATACTCTGGTCACTGAGTGCATCGCCGTACATCCTGAGATGGGGCTGAGTCTCACGGTGAACGACGTTGTCTCCCATCGTGAAAACCTCTTTCTGCGACGGGTGCGCCTACGCAACTTGAACGACTTTCCGCGCGAGGTGCGCGTTTTCTTCTCACACAACTTCCACATCGCCGAGACCGACATCGGCGACACCGCTTTTTACAACCCTTTCCTGCGTGCGGTCATCCACTACAAGCGCGACCACTGGTTCCTAGCGACGGGCACCAGTCGCTACAACGGCATCTACCAGTACGCCTGCGGTGTGAAGGGGTTTGGCGGCGCAGAAGGCACCTGGCGCGACTGCGAGGATGGCGAGCTGAGCGGACGCCCCATCGAGCAGGGTTCAGTGGACAGCTCCATTAGCTTTCGCCTGCTGCTCCCCCCTGGGGAGGAGGAGACCTTGCGCTACTGGATTGCTGCAGGGCACGACTACCAGCAGGTGCGCGCGTTGCACAGCCGCGTAGTGGAACACGGCTTCGACGAAATCCTGCGCGACACGGCGAACTACTGGATGCGCTGGTCCGAGAAGGGGGCAGAGCTGGTCAAGGCGCTGCCTGAGCCTGTGGCGAAACTGTTCCGCCGTAGCCTGCTCATCATGCGCACGCAGATCGACGACCGAGGCGCGGTTATCGCTGCCAACGACACCGACATCATGAGCACCGCCCGCGCCCACTATAGCTACATGTGGCCTCGCGACGGCGCCATTGTCGCCTACGCGCTGGACACCATCGGCTACCCCGATACCACGAGACGCTTTTTCGAGTTCTGCGCCCGCGTGTTGCCCAAAGACCGCCCCGTGCTGATGCATAAATACTCGGCGGACGGCTCGGTAGGCTCCTCATGGCATCCCTGGGTGCTGGGCGACCAGTATGAAATCCCCTTCCAAGAGGATAGCACCGCCTCGGTGCTGTGGGCACTGTGGCATCACTACCAGCGCTATCACGACTTAGAGTTCATCGCCTCGCTATACGAGAACCTGATTCTGCCCACGGCTCGCTTTATGGCAACCTATCGTGACCCAGAGACCCGCCTCCCCCTGCCCAGCTACGACCTATGGGAAGAGCGACGGGGCATCCATACTTACACCTGCGCCTCAGTGTATGCTGCCTTGCGCGCGGCAACCCGCTTCGCACATCTCTTTGGGGACGAGGATGCGGAGGAACTGTTCCGCACCGCCGCACATGAGGTCCGCGCCGGCATTTTAGAGCACCTCTACAACGAGGAAACGGGCTGTTTCGCTCGCATGATAGTGCCCGACCCAACAGGCGGCTATCAGAAAGACCTCACCGCAGACAGCAGTGTGCTGGGAGTGCTGCGTTACGGGGTGCTGGACGCCGACGCGCCACAGATGGGATGCTGCGTGCGCCATCTGCTAGACCGATTGTGGGTACGTACGCCTATCGGCGGGATGGCGCGCTACGAGAACGACTACTACCATCGCAAAAGCTACGACCTACCCGGTAATCCCTGGATTATCTGCACGCTGTGGCTGGCGGAGTACGACATCGCCCGAGCCAACAGTCCTGCCGATTTGCGCCCCGCGATGGAACGCATCGAGTGGGCAGTACAGCGCGCGATGTCCACTGGCGTGCTCTCAGAACAGGTAGACCCGTTCACAGGCGAACCGCTCTCGGTCGCTCCCCTCACTTGGAGCCATGCGGAGTTCGTGTACGTCGTGATGGCTTACCTGCGTCGTCTGCAGGAGATGATGGAGTAGCCTCCCTGAGGATGTTCGCGAAATCCCCGTCAGCCACGTCACCCTGCGAAGGCGGTAGGGGATGACCCAACGCCTGCGCCAACCGCAAAGCTGCTGGAGGGTCCACGCTTCGCGGTGACCCCTAGTGGACGCGACGGAGCGCGTCCCTCCAGCAGCATGCCACAATCTGGAGGGTCACGCTCCGTCGTGACCATGACGGACGCGACAGAGCGCGCCCCTCCAAACGGTGACCGTGTGGACGCGACAGAGCGCGTCCCTCCAGCAGCATGCCACCTTCCACCCCGCCCCCCTTGACAAAAGTGTTCTATCAGGTATACTATTATAGCGATTGGCTATACTACACCAAGTGAGGGAGCGAAATGATTCGGCTTCTAGACAGCGGAGTGCAGACGGAGTATGCGGTCCGCGCGTTAGCGTGTCTCGCAAAGCGCGGAGAGGGTGCGATTGTCACGGTGAAGGAGCTGGCGCAGGAGGCGGATGTGTCGGTGAACTTTCTGTATACCATCTTCAAGGACCTTGAGCAGCACGGGCTCGTCCATGCCCATCGCGGACGTGACCGAGGCTTTTCGCTGACTCGTCCGCCCAGCCAGATTAGCTACCTAGACATCCTCAATGCCTGCGAGGGACAGATCGAGAAGAAGCAGTGTCTGCTAGACCACCGTGTGCTCTGTGACAGCTCACATCCCTGCGCCGCGCACGAGGCATGGAACTCGCTGCGGGAGATGGCGGAGCGACAGCTGAGCAAGGTGACCCTCGACCAGATTGTGACGAAAAACCCGCCCTGGGAGCAGGTTCGGGCTAAGTGACGGGTGCTACCAGTACGCGCACGCCAGCCTCCTCGAGAGCGCGCACTGCTTCGGGGGAGGTGCCGTCGTCCACAATCAACATGTGGGCTGCCTGCACAGGAGCGACCTGTGCAAAGGCAACCTGCCCTATCTTCGCGTGGTCTGCCACAACGATCACATGACGCGCGTGCTGCATCATCTTGCGCTTGACAGCAGCGGCCTCGAAGTCCACACTAGTGTAACCTGCTTGCGCGTCTACCCCGTTAAACGATAGGAAGGCGTAGTCCACGTACAATACGTCTAGGGCGTGTCGCACCAGCTCTCCGAGGGTGGCGCGACGGGCAGGGTGTACGCTGCCGCCCAGCAACACCACTTCCATATCTTTGCGCTCCATTAGCTCTAGGGCAATCGCCAATGAGTTGGTCACCACCTTCAGACCACGCCGTTGCTTGAGCTGGAGCGCGATTTCAAAGGTAGTCGTGCCTGCATCGAGCAGTACTGTCTCCTCATCCTGTATCAGCGTGGCAGCCACGCGCGCAATGGCACGCTTTTCGGGCAGGTTCTTCAGCTCGCGCACCGCATACGGCGGTTCGTAGAGCGTGCTCTCGATGGGTAGCGCCCCGCCATGCGTACGCCGCAACAGACCTTGCTTCTCCAGCAGGCTCAGGTCGGCACGAATGGTAGGCGCAGAGACGCCAAAGCGCGCACTCAGCTCGTCAACGGTGACCTTTCCTGCCTGTCGCAGCTGCTGCAGTATCTGTTGTCGTCGCTCCTCTGCAAACATGTTTGTAGAGCAGTGTCCATCCCTACCCTCTGCATGTTTCGGCTCATCAGGAGGTTCATCCTGCCACAGAACAGTGCCGTCACTGCTTGTCTACGCCCCTCATTAGTATTCTGTGAGGTCGTGCACCTAAGTTGCGAGTCCATTCTCGCCAGACCCGTGTTAGGAACGACGACAGGAGAAAATACAGTTCGAACACGGCCGCCACCAGGACAACATGTCCGTAGGGGTGGTGTCTTCCCTTGTTGGCGCTGTATCGATTGTGTTAAGATACGGTTAGCATTATCCTGGGGGTGTGCGAGAAGAGCGTATTATTGGCGAAAGGAGGAGAGACTTCGCCCTTCCACGGACGCTTCGTGGAGGGCGCACCTCCCTGTAAGCCAAAAGGATGCTCCCTCCTGAACTCCCCGCGAGCGGAGAGAAGGACAGACGACGAGAAGGGGAGAGAGCGCCACAAGGAGAGGCAAAAATGGACGTGATTGGCATGATTCCCGCGCGGCTGGCGGCGGTGCGCCTGCCGAATAAGCCACTGCTGGACATCGCGGGCAAACCGATGATTTGGTGGGTGTGGCATCATGCCAAACAGGCACAGACGCTGCGCGAGGTGATGGTGGTCACGCCCGATGAGGAGATTGCCGAGGTCGTGCGCGCCTTCGGCGGCGTTGCGGTCATGACCTCGCCCCGGCATCGTTCAGGCACGGAGCGCCTCGCAGAGGCGGCGCAGGCGCTGTCCGCCGACATCATCGTGAACATTCAGGGCGATGAACCGCTCATGCCTCCAGGACACATCGACGCGGTCGTACGTCCCCTGCTGGAAGACCCTACACTGTCCATGAGCAGCCTCATGTGTCCCGCTACGGACGAGGAGAAGGACAAGCCGTCGGTGGTGAAGGTAGTGGTAGACCGCCAGGGCAACGCGCTCTACTTCTCGCGTTCGCGCATTCCCTACCCGCGTGAGCCGTCCGCCCCCACTGTGACCTACAAGCATCTGGGCATCTATGCCTATCGCCGCGACTTCCTGTTGCAGTACGCTGCGATGGAGCCGACCCCGCTGGAGCAGATGGAGATGCTGGAGCAGCTGCGTGTGCTGGAGAACGGCTACCGCATCCGCATGGTGCGCGTAGAGCAGAGCTCCATCGGCGTCGACACGGAGGAGGATTTAGAGCGAGTACGAGCCATCCTGTCACAGCGTCGGGAGGGATAGCCGATGTTGCCTGTGCTGGTCACTGCCGAGGAGATGCGTGAAATGGACCGCCGAACGGTCGAGGAGTTCGGCATCCCTGGTCTCTTGCTGATGGAGAACGCGGGCTTACAGGTGGTGCATCACGCGGAGAGACGGTTTGGCAGTTGGGAAGGCAAGCGGGTGCTGGTGCTGTGTGGCAGCGGCAACAACGGCGGCGACGGCATGGTGGTGGCGCGTCACGCAGCGCGGCGCGGGGCACGGGTGCAGGTCGTGCTGGTCGCCGAGCCAGAGAGGGTGAAGGGCGACGCGCTGACCAACCTGCGCATCGTGCAGAAGCTGGGTCTGCCTCTGCATGTACTGCGCTCTGTGGACGAGCTCTCCATGTTGTGGGAGCGCGGCTGGCACCTGGTAGTGGACGCGCTACTGGGCGTCGGCATCACGGGCGAAGTGCGCGGGCTAGTCGGCGAGGTCATCCGTTTTCTGCAACAGCATCAGGAGGTGCCCGTCGTAGCGGTGGACATCCCCTCGGGCATTGACGCGGATACGGGGGCGGTGTGCGGTTGCGCCGTGCGGGCATCGCTGACGGTCACTTTCGGCGCGATGAAGGTGGGGCTGGCGGTGTACCCCGGGGCGGAGTACGCGGGCGAGGTGGTGGTCGCCGACATCGGTATCCCCGAACAGGTCGTGGCACAAGCGGAGGTTCCTCGTCGCCTTGTCACTTCAGAACAGGTGCGTGCGATGCTGCCCAGAAGACCGCCTGACGCGCACAAGGGGCGCTTTGGGCACGTGCTGGTGGTGGGCGGTTCGGTGGGGCTGGCGGGCGCGCCAATGATGGCGGCGGAGGCGGCGCTGCGCGTCGGGGCGGGGCTATGCTCGGTGGCGGTTCCGCGGAGCATCTACGCGGTGGCGGCGAGCGCCCTGCGCGAGGCGATGGTGCATCCCTTGCCTGGCGCGCCAGAGGGGTGCTTGAGCGAAGAGTCTATCGAGGTGCTGGAACCGTTGCTGCAGAGGACGAACGTGCTCGCTGTCGGACCGGGCTGGAGCACGCATTCCCCTGCCCGCGAGGCGTTAAGACGCCTGCTGGAGGCGACGCAGGTTCCCTGCGTGCTAGACGCCGACGCGCTCAACTGCCTCGCGCTGGAGCCGGGGGTTTTGCCAGAGGAGCGTCCTCCTCTGGTGCTGACGCCCCATCCGGGCGAGATGGCGCGGCTGATGGGGATGGATACTGGCTCAGTGCAGGCAGACCGCCTCGGCGTCGCCCAGCAGGCGGCGCAACGGTTCGAGGCGGTGGTCGTGTTGAAGGGCGCACGCACTGTCGTGGCTACGCCCGACGGGCGACTTTGGGTCAATCCGACAGGCAACCCCGGCATGGCGACAGGCGGCAGCGGCGACGTGCTGACGGGTGTCATCGCAGGTCTTTTAGCGCAAGAGGGGGTGAACCTGGAGGACGCTGCGGTAGCAGGGGTATACCTGCACGGGCTGGCAGGCGACCTTGCCGCCCGTGAGGTAGGCATGGCGGGGATGATAGCAGGCGACATCCTCCGCTATCTGCCGCAGGCGATGGAGCGGTGCAGAGCTCTGCCTGCCGATGAGAGTGGGATGTGAAACTGCCTCCTCAGGATGCCCTGTGTGTGGGACGCGACGGAGCGCATCCCTCCAACGGGGGAAAACCTCTGGAGGGTCACGCTCCGTCGTGACCACTGTGGATGCGACGGAGCGCGTCCCTCCAACAAGAAGGTCAACGTACTACTGCCAGACTGCCTTGGTCATCTCGAAGGGCGCGGCTCCAGGCACTCCCTTATTGCGGTCCCACAGCTGCCATATCGTGTCGCCCCATGCCTTCAGCCGACTGAAGAAGGGGTCTCTCTGCACGATGTAAGCGCTGGCAGGGAGAGTGAGCCTGCCCGTGCCCTTAATCTCGTCGCGCAGGAACTCGATGTACTCGCGGCTGGTGACCTGATAATAGAGGGTCACCTCGATGCGCGTAGCGCCCGTCGGCACAGTGAGGGTCACCTCATCGTAGCCGCCCGCGTACTCCGCATCGGTGAAGTATCCCAGAGCCGGGTTGCCGCCCCACACAGGCTCACACTGGCGCTTGACCGCTTCGGTCACGTTGAAGCCCTTTGGTGGGATGCGGTTGTCCTTGTAGCGTCCCGTCGCCAGCGCGAAGTGGAAGGTCTTGGCTTCGCCCGTGAGGCTGCTCGTGGGGTGCATCTCATACACCAGCTCCTCCACATAGCGCTCGTGAGACGCCAGCCGCGGGCTGCTGGGCGAATAGTCGAGCGGCAAGCCCTTCAGCGTGCCGACGGTGTAATCGTACGGGTTGACCTCTAGCACGAGTGTGTTCCCGCTGTACACCTTGATGTTGACGAACATGCGCCTCCCTTCGGGGAAGCCCGAAATCAGCTTGTGCCCTGTCTGATTCTGGATGCGGAAGGACAGCGCCCCCGTGCTGGGATTGTAGGACAGATTGGTAATGGATGCTGCTGCCCTCAGCATCCCCTTTGCGCGCTCCACTGCGGCGAGTAGCGCATTCGGGTTCAGCCCCAGTCCCTGGGTCAGGTCGAGCGTGAGCACTGACGCCCCCTGTCCCAGCAACCGCGCGTTCGTGGCGTCGTAGTTGGGCGAGCCTCTCACTGCGCTGGCAAGCAGCCACGTCACCCAGATGTTGCCGCCCGTCATGTCATGCAGAGGCACACCGCTCTTGGGGTGCTCCGCGCTGGGGCGATACACGGCGTTGGACTTGTCGCCGCCCTTGCCAATCACGTCACGCAGATGGCAGTCCTGACAGCTGGCGATGGCGTTGCCCGGACGCGAAGTGCGGAACACCGTGGGCGCGAACGGTCCGACTCCTGGGGCGCCGCCCTGCTGGCCGTAGGCAGATGCCATGAACTCGGAGAAGGTGCGCTCCACATGGTAGTAGGCAAAAGCGGAGTTCGCCTCGGTAGGTAGCACCACGTTCTGCCCCGGACGCACGTTCGCGTAGGCGAGGTTCGCCAGTACAGGGTTCGACACGTCATGGCAGGTGGAGCAGAAGTACTTGCTCTTGTGGTAACGGCTGTAGAACATCTTGTGGCGAGCAGTGGCGTCTGCAAACGGACCGCGCTTCTCTGTGCCGATGCTGAGGAAGTACTGACCTGCGCCGTTCTCGGTGTAGAGCGCGCTGAACGGCTCATTGTTCAGGTAGAACAGCGCGCCACTGAACAGCTTCACCACTTGCGAGCGCAGGCTGTCCTCGCGGTAGGTCGCCGCCGCTGCGTTGGCGGACAGACTGCTTGCCTCATCCCAGTAGCCTGCCCAGTCGCTGCCTTCCCGCGTGCCCGTGTATGTGCCCTTGTAGAAGGGGTCGTACATGCGGTGGCACACGTCGCACGACACGCCGTCGAAGTCCGCTCCCGTCATCAGCGAGCCGTTGGTGGGGTCCGAGCGCCCTTCCGTCCAGCCCTGCGGTAGATGGCATCGCAGGCAGATGTCGGTGGCGTTGGGACGCCCAATCGCCCAGATGGAGTCCTGCGCGGCGACGGTCAAGCACGCCCAGAACAGCGGGTCGCGCGCCGACTGCGCCATCATGGAGCCTTGCCAGTTGAACCCTGGCTCTACTGTGGGGTCGTAACCTGCATGACAGTTCATACATCGGGTGGGCGCTTCGAGACGCACCCCGTCGGCGGGCTGGGTGCCTGGCATTCGTACCAGAGGGTCATCCTTCACCGGGAGAGGAGTCCAGCTACTGCTTTGAGCGAACGCCAGCACCACTGCCAGCAACAGCGGGAGACCGAAGAAAAACACCCAATTCAGAGATCGCATCACCGTTCGCCTCCTTCCATGTTCACTGTAGGCAATGTAATTTACTTGCTGAACCTAGTAGACTGTGCTACTTTATATTTTATCATTACCTCAATAAAAAATCAATAGGGGTACCAGCAATGTGTTCAACAAAAAATTTGTTGACATCTGCGTGCAACAGCAAAAAGTGCAGTCACTCTTTTTGTCATATCATGCGTTGTACTCTGTCTTGACCTTTGACCAGCTTGCGCGTGTGGACACAGCGAATCGAACGTGATACACTCTATCAGGGAACCGTCGGACACAACCTCTGCGGCACGTCCTGCTCTGGATATCTCATCCATCCTGTGAGGAGGAAATCGCACATGCGGGCGGGAGGGATTCTTACCATGTTGTTGCTGTGTATTGTCTCATCCGCTGGGGCGCAGCAGCCGTTTTACGAGACGCAGCTTCTCTTCCCACCGGAGCGCTGGCACAATCACGGCTCGTGTATTGTGGAGCTGCCCAACGGCGACCTGCTGGTGTGCTGGTACAACGGCTCAGGCGAGCGCACTGCGGACGACGTCAAGATCGAAGGGATGCGCAAGCGTCGCGGGGCGCGGGCGTGGAGCAAGCGGTTCCTGATGGCGGACACGCCCGGCTTTCCTGATTGCAACCCCTGTATGTTCGTAGACCCGCAGGGCAGGCTGTGGCTCCTCTGGATTGCGGTCATTGCCAACGAGTGGCACACCTCTCTGCTGCGCTACCAGCGCGCGGATGACCCACGCGGCAGGGCAGCCCCCCGCTGGACGTATAGCGACATCATCCTGCTCAAGCCAGGCGACGAGTTCGTACAGGCGGTGAGCAGGCAGTGCGACGAGGACGAGGGGCGCATCGACCAGCTGATTCCGCCAGAACGTCGCGCGGAGATGCTCGCGTACCTCGCCGAACGGCGCAAAAACGCCGCCGACAAATACTTCCGACGGATGGGCTGGATGACGCGCGCACACCCCTTCGTGCTGGAGGGTAAGCGCCTCATCATCCCCCTCTATTCGGACGGCTTCGACTTCTCGCTGATGGCGCTCAGTGATGACGGCGGCAAGACGTGGCAGACCAGCCTGCCCCTGGTGAGCCTCGGCGGTGTACAGCCCAGCCTCGTGCAAAGGCGCGACGGCACGCTGGTCGCCTACATGCGCGACAACGGTCCGCCCCCTAAACGGGTGATGCGCAGCGAGTCGCGCGACGGCGGCATGACCTGGTCGCCCGTCGTGGACGATGACCTGCCCAACCCCGGTTCGGCGCTGGAAGTGATTCGCCTGCGGAGCGGACGGTGGGCGATGGTGTGTAATGACACCGAACAGGGGCGGCATCGCCTCGCGGTGCTCCTTTCTGACGACGAGGGCAAGAGCTGGCGGTGGAAGCGGTATCTGGAAAACGACCCGCCGGGCACAGGTTCCTACTCCTACCCCTCCATCATCCAGGCGAGGGACGGCAGCCTGCATGTCACCTACTCGTGGAGCCAACCGGGCAAGGGGTCGGCAATCAAGTATGCCCATTTCAACGAGCAATGGGTGCTGCAGGGGGAGTAGCAGATGGGAGGCGCTATTGTAGGGCGGCGGATAGGGTTGCTGCTGGCGGGATTGCTGCTGCTGACAGGAGGTCTGGCAGGGTGTCGTCCGCGTGAGGAGAAGCCCTTCCCGTCGCGCCCTATCACTATCGTCTGCCCTCCTGCTCCAGGCGGCATTTCCGACACGCTCACCCGCGCGCTGGCAGCCGCTGCCCAGCCCGAGTTCAGCGTGCCCGTTGTGGTGGAGAACAAGCCGGGTGGCGCGAACGCGGTGGGGCTGAACTACGGGGCACACTCCGCTCCAGACGGCTATACGGTCACGTACGTCGTCGCGGAGCTGGCTATCTTACCCCACCTCGGCTTGAGTCCCATCTCACCAGACGACTTCGACCTGCTGGCGCGCACCAACTACAACCCTGCCGCCGTCACCGTGCGAGCGGACTCGCCCTGGCGCAGCCTGCCTCAGCTGCTGGAAGCGGCGCGCGCCCGACCAGAGACCATCCGCGCAGGCAATTCGGGCACGGGTTCCATCTGGCATCTGGCAGCGGTGGCGCTGCAGGAGGCTGGTGGAGCGCGGTTCAAGCATGTGCCGTTTGGCGGCGCGGCGCCGGCGGTGCAAGCGTTGCTCGGAGGACATGTAGACCTAGTCTGCGTCAGCCCGACGGAGGTACAGGCACACGTGGAGGCAGGCAAACTGCGGATGCTGGCAGTGCTCACCACACAACGCGACCCGCTCTTTCCCGACGTGCCCTCGGCTCGTGAGCTGGGCTACACCCTGGACATCGGGGCGTGGGGTGGACTGGCGCTGCCCAAGGGCGTGCCGGCAGACAGGCGCGAAAGGCTGCTAGCAGGCTTTCGCCGGGCGTTTGGACAGCGCGAGTTCCAGCAGATGATGGCGGAGCGCGGCGTCAGGCTGGCGTGGTTAGAGGGCGAGCCGTTCCGTCGGTTTGTGCAGACGCAAAGCGAGGCGAACAGGCGGCTTATCGCCCGACTAGGGATGAACCTCACACGGGGGGACGTGGGACCCTGGTACTTTCCACGCCTGCTGGCAGGGCTGGTGTTGACGTTGTTGCTGGCGACTGCTGTGGTAGGCGTACTAGGCTGGCGGAGTAAAGTCCGCACTACAATCAGGGGCGGTGTTGGCAGTGCACGCTACAGCATGCTGGAGGAGGCGGAAGCCCGCACGATGAGCGGAGGGGCATGGAGAATAGGGGTTCTTTCGCTGCTCCTCATCGCTCTGCTACCGCTGGTCGGTTTCCTCGCCTCCTGTACGCTCTTCCTGTTCACTGCGGCACTGTTCTCTGGGCGCGTCAGAGTGTGGCAGGCGGCGGTGTATGCGGGAGCGGCTGGCGTGGGCGTGTGGTGGCTTTTTGGAAGCATGCTGGGGGTTTCCCTACCGTGAGCGAGGCTTTTCGCGAGCTGTGGACAGGCAGCACCATGTGGCTGATGCTGGCGGGCGTGGTGGCAGGCATTGTCATCGGCGCCTTGCCGGGGTTAACTGCCACGATGGGTGTGGCGCTGCTAGTGCCTTTCACCTTCTGGCTGCCGACCTTGCCTGCGCTGATGGTGTTGCTGGGCGTCTACGTGGGTGCGATGTACGGCGGGGCGCTTCCTGCAGTGCTCATCCGTACTCCTGGCACGCCTGCCGCCGCAGCGACCACTCTGGACGGCTATCCGATGGCACAAGCGGGCAAGGCGGGGCTGGCGATAGGCATTTCGTGCATCACTGGCGTGGTGGGCGGAGTGTTCAGCACGCTGGTGCTGATGTTCGCCGCGCCGCAGGTAGCGCGGTTTGCGCTACAGTTTGGTCCCGCTGAATACTTCGCTCTGGCGGTGTTCGGGCTGAGCGTGATTGCCAGCCTATCGGAGCGTTCGCTGCTGAAGGGGGCGCTGATGGGAGCATGCGGAGTGCTACTGGCGACCATCGGGTTAGACCCCATCACCGCTGTTCCCCGCTTCACGTTTGGGCTGCCTGCCTTGCTGGAAGGGCTGGCGCTGGTTCCTGTGCTGGTAGGCGTATTTGCGCTAGGCGAGGTGTTTTACCAGAGCAGCCTCCCCGAACCCGATAAGAGTCTGTTTCGCCATCTGGGAAGGGTATTGCCCTCGCGTAGCGACCTGCGACGCATTACTCTGCCGACCCTGCTTGCCAGCGTCACGGGTACGCTGATTGGCGCACTGCCTGGCGTCGGAGGCGATGTGGCGGCGTTTGTGGCGTACGACCAGGCGAAGAAGGTCTCGCGCCGCCCCGAGGAGTTCGGCGAGGGCTCGGTGGAGGGGTTGGCGGCGGCGGAGTGCGCCAACAACTCGGTCACGGGCGGAGCGATGATCCCCATGCTCACGCTGGGCATCCCGGGCGACGCGGTGACGGCGGTGATTCTGGGGGCACTGCTCATGCACGGGGTACGCCCAGGTCCCGACCTGTTCGAGAAGCAGACTCCTCTGCTCGCTGCTATCTTCCTCGGGCTGCTTGTAGCGAACTTGCTAGTGCTACCTGTGGGGTTGGCAGGCGCGAAGCTGTTTGCGCAGACGGTGCGCGCACCGCGTCACTACCTGTTTCCGATAGTAGTGGTGCTGTGTGTAGTGGGCAGCTACGCGCTGAACAACAGTCTGTTCGACGTGGGCGTGATGTTCCTGTTCGGTGTCATGGGCTGGGCGTTGCGACGCGCCGACTTCCCCGTCGCGCCCCTCGTGCTGGGGCTGATTTTAGGACGCATGACCGAGGAGAACTTTCGCCGCGCGCTCATCCTGTCAGGTGGAAGCTGGAGTATCTTTCTGGAACGACCGCTATCCGCGACACTGTTGCTATTGGCAGCCCTGTCGGTAGCGCTCTCCCTGCGGCAGAGATACCATCGGAGGAAGGTGTCGGCAGGAGGAAGCGCCTAAACAATCTCAGAGTAAGCTCGCTTTGACGGAGTAGAGAGCTGGAATGAGTGACTTGTGGCTGTGGGTGGGGTTCAGTCTACTAGTGCTCTCCATGCTGGCGTTAGACCTTGGCGTGTTCCATCGCAAGGCACATGAGGTCTCGTTCCGAGAGGCACTGGTGTGGTCTGTTGTCTGGATTGCGTTGGCGCTCGCATTCAACGTCGGCGTATACTTCTGGAAGGGTTCCTCATCGGCAGTGGAGTTCTTGGCAGCCTACTTGATAGAGAAGTCGCTCAGCGTGGACAACATCTTTGTGTTTCTGGTGATATTCAACTACTTTCAGGTTCCCCCCGCTTATCAGCACCGCATACTCTTTTGGGGAATTATCGGCGCACTGGTGTTCCGCGCCCTGTTCATCGTGGCGGGAATCCAGTTGCTGAAGATGTTCCACTGGATGGTGTATGTCTTCGGAGTGTTCCTCCTGTTCACCGGGATTCGGATGGCAGTGCGACATGGCAAACACCTGCACTTAGAGCACAACCCAGCGCTACGGCTAGCACGGCGTCTGTTCCGTGTCACCCCCGCTTATGAGGGCGCCCGCTTCTTTGTGCGCAAGGAAGGAGCGCTTTATGCTACTCCGCTGTTTGTCACTTTGCTGTTTGTGGAGTCCACCGACATCGTCTTTGCCATCGATTCTATCCCAGCGGTGTTAGCGGTATCCCGTGACCTATTCGTGGTGTACACCTCGAATGTCTTCGCGATACTTGGGCTGCGCGCACTCTACTTTTGCTTAGCAGGCTTCATGCGTCTGTTCGCCTACCTCCACTACGGTTTGGCGGTGGTGTTGGCGTTCATCGGGATGAAGATGGTGCTCTCCGACGTGTACAAAGTGCCTGTTGGATGGTCGCTAGGGTTCATCGCGTTGGCGTTGACGGTCTCCATCGTGTTCTCCATTGCGAAGCCTCCTGTTGAGAAGCAACCGACGCTAGAGGCGGGAAAGCAGTAGAGTGGTCTCGGAAGCGACACGAGATTCTTAGACCTGCCATCGTGCGGCGGAGGAGCACCACTCGCATACAGAGGTTGATTCAGTGAGGGGTTTCTCGCTACAATACGATATGCAATGGACGATTGGAAGGCTCTAGACGAGGCACAACGAGAAGCGGTGACGTATGGAGACGGGCCGCTTCTCATTTTCGCAGGCGCGGGCAGCGGTAAGACGCGCGTGCTCACCATGCGTATTGCCCACCTCATTTCGGCGCGGGGGGTGTCGCCGCGGCGCATTCTCGCCGTCACCTTCACCAACAAGGCGGCCAACGAGATGCGCGAGCGTCTCGAGCAGCTCGTGGGCTCGGCACAGGTGCGGCAGATGTGGGTGGGCACGTTCCATGCCATCTGTGCCCGAATCCTGCGCGAGAGCGGGCAACCCCTCGGCATCCCGCCCGACTTCGTGGTGTTCGACGAGGACGACCAGCTGAGCGTTGTGCGGGAGGTGCTGAAGGCGCTAGACATCGACGAGAAGCGCTTCGCCCCGCGCTCCATACTGACCTTCATCAGCCGAGCCAAAGAGAAGCTCACCCCGCCGCACCTGTACGTGCCTACAGACTACTTCACGCAGATAGTAGGCAGGGTGTATCCTCGCTATCAGCAACGGCTCGAGGCGTGCCATGCGTTGGACTTCGACGACCTGCTCATGCGCACCGTAGAGCTGTTCGACCAGCACCCGGACGTGCTGGAGCGCTATCAAAGGCGTTTCTTGCACGTACTCGTGGACGAGTTTCAGGACGTGAACCGCGCACAGTATCGCATCGTACAGCACCTCAGCGGGTTGCACCGCAACCTGTGCGTGGTAGGCGACGATGACCAGTCCATCTACTCGTGGCGCGGCGCCGATGTGCAAATCATCCTCTCCTTCCAGCGCGACTTCCCCGACGCGCATGTGGTCAAGCTGGAACAGAACTATCGTTCCACACAGCCCATCCTGGACGCGGCGTTCCACGTGGTGAGCAAGAACGTCCACCGCGCTCCTAAACGTCTCTGGTCACAACGACGTGAGGGGCTGCCTGTTACCGTCACGGAGGTGGCGCACGAGCGGGAGGAGGCACTCGTCATCGCCCAGCATATCGCCCTCTGCGTGCAGCAGGGGGGACGACGCTACGGCGACTTCGTGGTGCTCTACCGCACCAACGCACAGTCGCGCCTGTTTGAAGAGGTCTTCCTCAACTACCGCATCCCCTACCAGATTGTGGGGGGCGTGCGCTTCTACCAGCGCAAAGAGATTAAAGATGTGCTAGCGTATCTGCGCGTGATACACTCTCCCAACGACGACGTGAGCCTGCTGCGCATCATCAACGTCCCCCCGCGCGGTATCGGACTGCAGACGGTGGAGACCATTCGTCAGCTGGCGCTGCGGGAGGGCATCAGCCTGTGGGCAGCGGTAGAGCATCCACAGCTCTCCAGCCTGCTGACCGCCCGTGCCTACAGCGCCGTCGCCCAGTTCCGCGACCTGATTCGAGAGCTGCGTGACCTGCGTGAGCGCAGCTCGGTGACCGAACTGCTGCAGGAGGTGCTGAAGCGCACCGATTACCTGCAACGGCTGGGCGACCTGCGTGACCCAGAGGTGCAATCCCGTGTAGAAAACGTGCGCGAACTGCTCACGGCTACCCAGCAGTTCGACGCCAGCCCCGATGGAGAGCGCGGCTTGGCGGGCTTCCTGGAGAGCGTGGCGCTCGTAGCGGACGTGGACTCGCTGGAAGAAGGAAGCGACCGCGTGACGCTGATGACAGTACACGCTGCCAAAGGACTGGAGTTCCCTATTGTGTTCCTCGTGGGCATGGAGGAAGGGCTATTCCCGCACATCCGCTCCATTCAGGAAGACCCCAACGTGGAGGAGGAGCGTCGCCTATGCTATGTAGCCCTCACTCGTGCGAAGGAGCGGGTACACATCACTCATGCCCGCCTGCGCAGTGTGTTCGGTTCTACTAGCGGGATGCTCGAATCGCGTTTCCTGTATGACATTCCCGAGAGCCTCAAGATCTACTGGAGCCCGACCGAGCTGGCGCACCCCCTGCCCTCTGCTAAGCCTGCTCGAGCTGCTCCGCCACCTGCCGACGAGTATCGCGTCGGGCAACGAGTGCGACACCGCACCTTTGGGGATGGGGTCATCATGAAGTGCGAGAGGCAGTCAGATGACCATGTGCTAACTGTCGTCTTTCCCCAAGCGGGTATTAAACAGCTGCTAGCGTCTATCGCGAAACTAGAGAAACTCTCGTGAGGAGTCGTCGTCGATGCGTTTGGGAATATTCAAGGGTCTTTTGCAGAAGGTGGATACGCTCCTAACGGGGCGTGGACGAGTGGATGAAGCGCTCTTCGAGGAGCTGGAAGAGGTACTGCTGGGCGCGGACATCAATGTACACACCACGATGCAGGTGCTGGAAGACCTGCGTCGGGCAGTGCGCGAGCAGCGGCTGAAGGAGCCCTCGGAGGTCAAAGCCGTGCTGCGCGAGAGCCTCACCGCCTCCCTGCGCTCGGACGGAGGATCCGAGCTGCGGGTCTCGCCTGAACCGCCAACGGTATACCTGTTCGTGGGCGTCAACGGCGTGGGCAAGACCACCTCCATTGCCAAGCTCGCCTACCGCCTACGCCAGCAGGGCAAGAGCGTGATTCTGGCAGCGGGTGATACCTTCCGCGCCGCCGCCATTGACCAGCTGGAGGTCTGGGCGCAGCGGGTAGGAGCCACTCTCATCAAACACCGCGAAGGTGCCGACCCTTCAGCAGTCATCTTCGACGCCATTGCTGCCGCGCGCAATCGGGGAGTGGACTACGTGCTGGCAGACACCGCGGGGCGACTGCACACCCGCTCCAACCTGATGGAGGAACTCAAAAAGGTATACCGCGTGACCGAGCGCGCGCTGGGGCGCCCGCCC